>NZ_JBHVDD010000100.1:0-32779 GCF_042802995.1 Streptomyces sp. NPDC057438 | reverse complement strand
CCTGGAGAAGGGGCGCCCCCACCGCCGTTGTGCCGGAGCGTGGGAGCCGGGGGCTGCCACCGGGGCCGCCTGCCGGGACTGGTTGTCGGGGCCGCCTGCCGGGGCCGCCTGCCGGGACTGATTGCCCGGGAGTGCTCAGGCGCCCGCGAGCTGCTGCTTGACGAGGGCGGCGACGCGGCCGCCCTCGGCGAGCCCGGCCACCTTCGGGTTGACGATCTTCATGACCTGCCCCATCGCGCGCGGGCCCTCGGCACCGGCGGCCCGGGCCTCCTCGACGGCCTGGACGACGATCTGCTTCAGCTCCTCGTCGGACAGCTGCTTGGGCAGGTACTCGGCGAGCAGCGCGCCCTCCGCCTTCTCCCGCTCGGCCGACTCGGGACGACCGCCCTGGGCGAAGGCGTCCGCGGCCTCGCGGCGCTTCTTCGCCTCCTTGGTGATCACCTGGAGCACCTCGTCATCGGAGAGCTCGCGCTTCTCCTTGCCGGCGACCTCTTCCTTGGTGATCGCGGTGAGGGTCAGCCGGAGCGTCGCGGAGCGGAGCTCGTCGCGCTCCCTGATGGCGGCGTTGAGGTCTTCCTGCAGCTTCGACTTGAGCGTGGTCATGGGGCCGATTGTCGCAGGTGTGGTGTGGGGAGCGCGCCTTGATTTCGCTGGTGTGTGCGGATCGGGGCCGGTGTGCGTGCGGGGTGGGTGGGGTTTGCGTGCGGAGTGGTTGGGGTTGGGGTGTGGAGCGGTTGAGGTGCTGGTGCGGGGTGCCGAGAACTCGGGTGTTGAGGACTCGGGTGCTGATCGGGAGGTCCTGGGGGGAGGGCCTGGGGGCCGTCGGGCATCGGTTGTGTGGGCAGTCCGGAGCAGGGCCGACACGGGTCAGGCGCGGGTCCGGAGCGGGTCCGGAGCGGGTCCGGAGCGGGTCCGGAGCGGGTCCGGAGTTGGTTGTCCACAGGGGGAGTTGGCGGTCGCCGAATGGGGGGCCGACAGTTGTCCACAGGCGTGCGCTCGGGTTCGGCGGGGTCTGACACGATGGACACATGCAAGCGCGATACGGAGTACCTCTGGGGATCGCGGCGGTCGGTGCCGCCGGTGTGGTGTATGCGGCGGGCATCGAGGCCCGCTCCTTCCGACTGCGGCGGGTGACGGTGCCGGTGCTGCCACCGGGCATGCGGCCGCTGCGCATACTCCAGGTCTCCGACATCCACATGGTGAGCGGGCAGCGCAAGAAGCAGCGCTGGTTGCGGTCCCTGGCCGGGCTGCGCCCGGACTTCGTGATCAACACCGGTGACAATCTCTCCGACCCCGAGGGCGTCCCCGAGGTGCTGGACTCGCTGGGCCCGCTGATGGAGTTCCCGGGCGCCTACGTCTTCGGCTCAAACGACTACTACGGCCCGACCCTGCGCAACCCCGCCCGTTATCTACTGGAGAAGGTCCAGGGCCGCCACGGCCTGAACGGCAACAAGCCGGTGGTGGGCGCCGTCCACAACCCGTGGGAGGACCTGCGGGACGGATTCGACGGTGCGGGCTGGCTCAACCTCACCAACACCCGCGGCACGCTGAAGATCGAGGGCATGTCGGTCGAGCTGACCGGCCTCGACGACCCGCACATCAAGCGGGACCGCTACGCCCGCGTGGCCGGCGGCCCGTCCGACTCCGCCGATCTCTCCCTGGGCGTCGTGCACGCTCCCTACCTCCGCGCCCTCGACGCCTTCACCGCCGACGGCTACCCCCTCGTCCTCGCCGGTCACACGCACGGCGGCCAGCTCTGCATCCCCTTCTACGGCGCCCTGGTCACCAACTGCGACCTGGACACGGACCGGGTCAAGGGTCTCTCCACGCACACGGCCGACGGCCGCACGGCGTACATGCACGTGTCGGCCGGCTGCGGCACGAGCCGCTACACCCCGGTGAGGTTCGCGTGCCCGCCGGAGGCTTCACTGCTGACGCTGGTGGCACGGAAGGGGTAAGGAGGAGGGCAAGCCGCGGGCAGGAAGGCCGGAGTCGCCACTGGCGGGGTGGCAAGGCGGGGAAGCGGAGTGGCTGCCTGGTCCGGCGGTGCCGTTGAAACCAGCGCCAAGGGCAAGCCAGGACGGGTCCGCCTCATCCGGATCATCCCGAATGGCCCGTTTCGTCGGAGCGTCCTAGCGTGAGCGCATGACCGCACCGATACCCCGGGACATCCCCGACCTGCCCGCGATCTCGGGCATCCCCGCACCGGTGACATCCGTCGTGCCCGCGACAGCGGTGGTGGCACCGACACGACGAGCGCCGACGGCGGCGTACCGCGCCCTGGTCGCACTGGCGGCGGCAGCGGCCGTGGTGATCGAGATGGTGCTGGGCAGCCCGCTTCGGGCGTTCAGCCACTTCGCGGTCCAGAGCACGGCCCTGGTGGCGCTGGTCTTCGCCACCTCGGCCCGCGGCGCGTGGCTCGCCCGCCGGCCCCTGCCGTCCTGGCTGACGCTCGGCACGGTTCTCTACGCCGTGATCACGGCCCTGGTCCACCACCTGATCCTCACGAGGGACGCGACGCCCTTCTCCATGACGATGACGTCGACGGGGGCCCCGGCCACCCCCGCCGGCTGGCTCGCATGGACGGACGTCGCCTTCCACACCGCCATCCCGCTCGCGGTGGTGGTGGACTGGCTGCTCCTGACCCGCCCGGCACCGCCACGCCTGAGCCACGCGGCGGCATGGCTGCTCTACCCGCTGGCCTTCCTGGCATTCACCCTCGGCCGAGCCGCCCTGGTGACCCCCGACTGGCCGGCCCCGTACCTCTACCCCTTCCTGGACGTCGACCGCCACGGCTACAAGAGCGTCCTCGGCAACGCCCTGCTCCTGGGCCTCGCCTTCTATGCCCTCGCCCTCCTCCTCACCGTGGTCGACCACCTCCGCCCCGACCCCGTACACCCCCGGCGAGGCCGCCCGGACCGTCCCGACCGACGCCCCGAAAACCGGATTTCGTCTCCGGCCAACGGTGGGCTAAAGTAAACGACGTCGCCGCGACGAGCAGCGACAATCGGGGTGTAGCGCAGCTTGGCAGCGCGCTTCGTTCGGGACGAAGAGGTCGTGGGTTCAAATCCCGCCACCCCGACAGTTGAGTAGCAGTTCAGAGGGCCCTCACCGAATTGGTGGGGGCCCTCTGGCGTTGCTGTGAGTGAGTGACGAAGCTGTGTCGGGCTTCTGAGGCGTTGGCGCGTTGGTGTTGATCTTGACGACGGGTTTGAGGGCCTGGTGGAAGGTGTGGCGGGCGTCGGCCCACCGCGTCCAGGTGGCGGAGCTCGCGGTCCTGGGCAGCGGGATGACCTCGGAGGTGTGTCCGTACCGACGGGCCGTTCGTGCGCATCGCCGTCGGCGTAGGCGTGGGTGGGTGCCGGAACGCGTGAGGCTTCAGGTTCTCCGCCTCCCGCAGGTGTGGGGCTGTGCGCGGAACGGGTCCGGTGTGGACGGTGGTGTTCATGTGACCGGCACTGGCCCGCAGACTGAGCCTGCACGCCTCCACCCTGCACCGGTACTGCTCCGGAGATGCGCGCGCTAACTCCCCGGAGATGCGCGCTCGGAGCTGCACCGCGGTGGATCACGGTCTACGCCGCGCGGCAACGGTCGTAGTCGGCTCGAGGCGCCGGTCCGGTCGGCTGGATCGGCCCCCAGGTGTCTCCACGGCCGATTTGCTGCCGCTCGCGGGGACGGCGCCCGCAGGACCGAGGGGCGCTCCAGCGTCCGTGGTGATCTGGAGCGCGCGTGCCTGCCGGGTGCCCCCGATCCCCGCCGCCAACGTGGTGGCAAAACGGCGGCTGATGCGAGATGAGGGGGTCCCTCGGCGCCGGGGAGGGGTCTCTCCAACAGAGTGGGGGTGAGCCGTCGGCGCTGCCTGTCCCCCCGCCTCCGGCCGAAGCTGGAGGCGGGGGGGCGGAGCGGCTGCGTCCTCAGTGGGTGGTCCTCGTGCGGATGTCGGTGATGTCGCCGTACACCGGCTCCAGCTTCACGACGAGGTTGGTCCACACCGACGGCGTCTCCCCTCCGCCGAAGGCGTGGGTGACGACGATCTCGCGGCTGTTGCGGCCCTCGCTCACCGTCCAGTCCACGGGAACGTTCTGCGCGCGCAGGACGCCGTCCGCCTTGTTCTTCTTCTCCCATGCCGTCAGTCGCTTGGCGAAGGCGGGCGTCAGATAGTGCGCGCGCAGCGCCTTGACCAGCGCGGTGTCCGGGCCCGGGTAGCCCTCCTTCGCGTCCACGTACGCACCGAAGAAGTCGGCGACCCGAGTCACCGACTCACCGGTCCTGCCGCTGACCGACCGCACCGCGGCGGACGCCTTCGTGGACGCGTGGGCGGCCACCTTCGCGGAGGCTTTGCTCGTGGCCCGGATGTCGCTGATGCCGCCCAACAGGGTCTGCTTCACGACGAAGCTGGTCGTCTTCGTCGGCGACTCCCCGCCGCCGAAGGTAAGGGTGACGACGATGTCACGGCCGTTGCCGCTCTCGCTCACCGTCCATTCCACCGGGACGTTCTGGGCGCGCAGGAGACCGTCCGCCTTGTTCTTCTTCTCCCATGCCGTCAGTCGCTTGGCGAAGGCGGGCGTCAGGTAATGCGCGCGCAGCGCCTTGACCAGCGCGGTGTCCGGGCCCGCGGCGTCGTCCTTCGCGTCCACGTACGCACCGTAGAAGTCGGCGACCCGAGTCAACCCGTCGCCGTTGAACCCGGTGATCGACCGCGGCGTGGCGGACGGCTTCGCTGATGTCGAGGCGGGGGCGGGGGTGGCGGCGGCCTGTGCCGCCGCCTGCGTCGAGACACCGAGTCCGACGGCCAGGACGAGGCCGGCGGCGAAGGCCGCACGGCGGCCCGGGCGACGACGTGTGTGAGTGTTCCTGATCATGTCGTGGCTTCCTTCATGGTGAGTGGTCATCAGGGTCGCTCCCAGCCGGATGTCCCCGCCCCGAGGTCGTGGGGCGCCGGGCGCCGCAGGGCGCCGCTCGACGTCGCACACCGGCACACGGATGCCGGGGGCACACGGGCACTCGGGCACACGGATGCCCGGTACGCAGGCACGGGAGGAGTCGTCACCAGGCTGTACCGGGGCCTCGATCCATCCCGGCCGGTGCGACACCCACAGCTTCGAAGACACCGAGGAACCACCGCAACCACCACCGCCCAACCTGCGACGACGCAACCGTCCCACCCACCCTGAGCTGCGCAGACACGCACTGCCTGAGACGGCGTCCTGAGATGCGGAGACGGCCCCGAGCCGACCCCGGCGGGGGACGCAGACCGAGCCCGGGATGGAGCGGGGACTCAGCTGCGGCGGGGGCTCAGCTGCGGCCGGGCGGGTGCGTGCGTGATGGTGGGGCGTCTTTGCGGGCGCTGTGGTGGGGGTCCGTATGCGCGGTGGTGCGGCTTGGGCCCGGACTTGCTGGGCTCCCCGCTCGTCGGACACGCCGAGGCGGTCGTGCCGCTGACCTACGGTCCGGACGGCGGGGACGACAACGGTGCCCTCCGCCTCTGGGCTGTCTGCCTCGGTCGGCGTGCGAGCCGCCGTGCGGGGGTGGCCGACGCCCGCGCGGGCGGACATCCGTCCTACGTGATACCGATCACAACTCGTCAACCCAGTCGAGCAGTCGGCTCCCGTCCGACGACCAGCCTTGTTAGCCTTGGCCATAGCCCGGTCGCTGGTGCATCCCCCGTCGCCAGCGACCGGGTTCTTTCATGTCCACGGCGCCTCCGATGCCTCTGGCATCTCCGGCCCCGTGGCGGGTGGGGCCGCCTCTGCCGCCCCGTACACCCCCGGCGCCTCAGCCGTTCCAGGCCTCGTCGTACGGGTCCTGCGGTGCCTTCACCGGCTTGGTGGCGGTGACCGTGAGGTACGGGACGGCGGTGCCGTTGAGGGGGTCCTCGGTCCGCTTCGGGGTGTAGGTGCCGGTGACCTCGATCCAGGTGTCGGGACGCAGGACGGCCGGAAGTTCTCCGGTGAGGGCGATCTTGACGGGCTGGGCGTCGGCGGCACAGCAGTTGAGGGCCATGCGGACGAGGTACGGGTGGCCCGAGCCGTCCAGGGCGAGGAACCCGGCGATCTTGAGCGGGCGGCCGGAGAGGGCGCGACCCTTGTCGTAGACCGCGCGGCCGGCGTAGTCGGCGACGCTCAGCCGGAGCGGGCCCTCGGCAGGGAGGGCGGGGTAGCCCCAGGGCTGCTCCTGGAGTGCGCTGCCGGTGCGCATCGCCGTGTAGGACCCGGCGGCGGGCGGGGCGACCAGGACGAGGGCCAGCAGGGGCAGGACGAGCAGCCAGGAGACCCGGGGTTCGTGGTGGCCGTGCTCCTCCTCGCCCCGGCGCCGCGCCCGGCGTTCGTACAGGACCGTGGCGACGGCGGCGGCTATGAGGACGACGCCCGCACCGATGAGGAGGGGGCGCAGGCCGGCCTTGACATAGCGGAGGTAGAGGTCGGTGGAGCCCGCGTGCAGGAGGGCACCGCCGGTGAGGAACAGGATGACGGTCTGGGCCTGACGGTTCACAGGAACACCGCCCCGACCAGGGCCGACACCAGGATCGCGAGGGCGAAGGTGGCGGGGGCGAAGCGGAGCGCGAAGGCGCGGCCGAAGGTGGCGGTCTGCATGGCGAAGAGTTTCAGGTCGATCATCGGGCCGACGACCAGGAAGGCGAGCCGGGAGGTCAGGGAGAACTGGGTCAGGGAGGCCGCGACGAACGCGTCCGCCTCGGAGCAGATGGAGAGCAGGACGGCCAGTACCGCCAGGGCGAGGATCGCGATCACCGGGTTGTCGGCGGCTGCGTTCAGCCAGCTCGCCGGGACGACCGCCTTGAGGGTGGCCGCCGCGATCGCGCCGACGACCAGGAACCCGCCGGCGTGCATCACGTCGTGCCGGACCGAGCCCCAGAAGGCGGCGCCCTTGCTCTGCCCTTCGTAGGACGGGCGCTCGGGCGGGCGCATCCACTCACCGCGGCCCAGGCGTTGCCACAGCCAGCCCATCGTGCAGGCCACCAGCAGGCTCGCCACGAACCTGGCCAGCACCATCTCGGGGTTGCCGGGGAAGGCCACGGCGGTCGCGGTCAGGACGATCGGGTTGATCGCGGGGGCGGAGAGGAGGAAGGCGAGCGCGGCCGCGGGTGTCACGCCCCGGCGTACGAGCGCGCCCGCCACCGGCACCGAGGCGCACTCGCACCCCGGCAGGACGACGCCGGCCATGCCCGCCGCCGGTACCGCCAGCGCGGGGCGTTTCGGCAGCGCGCGGGCGAAGAAGGAGGCCGGGACGAACACCGCGATGGCCGCCGACAGCAGCACTCCGACGACCAGGAACGGCAGG
Organism: Streptomyces sp. NPDC057438; assembly: GCF_042802995.1. Taxonomy (NCBI): domain Bacteria; kingdom Bacillati; phylum Actinomycetota; class Actinomycetes; order Kitasatosporales; family Streptomycetaceae; genus Streptomyces; species Streptomyces sp. NPDC057438. The sequence continues at coordinate 25,480 of NZ_JBHVDD010000100.1, read as the reverse complement.
GCCTGTACGACCACCGCCACGAAGACCGTCATCCAGCTCTGCGTCACGGGCGCGGACAGCAGACCGCGGAGCGGACCCTGCGCCACGACCGCCAGGACCAGCAGCATGGTGAGGACGAGCGGTGGGTCGAGATGCCGACCGCGCTGGGGCCCTTCCTCCTCGGTTCGGAGGGCTTCTTCCTTGGTTGTGGCCACGGGGGACGGTACCTCCGTAGGGAACGGCTGGGCCGGGCGGGGCCCGGTTCGGCCCCTTCCTCCCATACGGCGCCGATGACGGGGTTGCTCACGGTCGCCGGGGTGTCGTACCGCACCGAAGACCCCTTTTAGTAATGGGATCCATTTTCATGTAGCGTCCGGTCCATCACCTGTGAAGCCCTGGAGGAGGACCCCATGGCCGTACCCAAGCGGAAGATGTCCCGCAGCAACACCCGTCATCGTCGCGCCCAGTGGAAGGCGAGCACGCCGCAGCTCGTGCCGTTCACGGTCGACGGCGCCACCCATCTCGTACCGCAGCGACTGCTGAAGGCGTACGAGCGCGGGCTGCTCCACCCCGAGGGCTAGGGGCGGCGGCCATGGCGTACGAACGGCTGCCCGTCACCGTCCTCTCCGGGTTCCTCGGGGCGGGCAAGACCACCCTGCTCAACCATGTCCTCGCCAACCGCGAGGGGCTCCGTGTGGCCGTCATCGTCAACGACATGAGCGAGGTCAACATCGACGCCGCCCTCGTGCGCGGCGGCGAGGCGGCGCTGTCGCGCACGGAGGAGCGGCTGGTCGAGATGACCAACGGGTGCATCTGTTGCACCCTGCGCGACGATCTGCTGGAGGAGGTGGACCGGCTGGCGCGCGAGGGGCGTTTCGACTATCTCCTCATCGAGAGTTCGGGGATCTCCGAACCGATGCCCGTCGCCGCGACCTTCGCCTTCGCGCGCGACGACGGGGCCACGCTCGGGGACCTCGCCCGGCTCGACACCATGGTCACGGTCGTCGACGCGGTGAACTTCCTGCCGGAACTGGCGGGGGGCGACGAGCTGGTGGCCCGCGGGCTCGACCAGTACGAGGACGACGAACGCACCGTGAGCGATCTGCTGATGGACCAGGTGGAGTTCGCCGACGTGATCGTCCTGAACAAGCTCGACCTCGTCGACGCGGCGACCGCCGAGCGGCTCGCGGCGACGCTGGCCCGGCTCAATCCGGCGGCGCGGATCGTGCCGGTCAGCCATGGCCGGGTGCGGGTCGCCGAGGTGCTCGGCACGGGGGTGTTCGACCTCGAACGGGCGCAGCAGGCGCCGGGGTGGGTGCGGGAACTGAACGGGGACCATGTGCCGGAGACCGAGGAGTACGGCATCTCCTCGACCGTCTTCCGGTCCGAACTGCCCTTCCATCCGGCGCGGTTGTGGACCTTCGTGACCGAGTCGCTGGACAGCGGGGACTTCGGGCACGTCCTGCGTTCCAAGGGGTTCTTCACGCTCGCCAGCAGGCCGCGTGTGGTGGGACTGTGGTCGCAGGCCGGGTCCGTCGCCCGGTTCGAGCCGTCGGCCGCGCGGGACGACGAGACGCCGGACGCACACGGGACGCCGTACGCGCAGGAGGCCCCTTACGCGCAGGAGGCTCCTCACGCACAGGAGTTGGTGTTCATCGGGACGGGCTTGCGGGCGGATGCGCTGCACTCGGCGCTCGCGGGCTGTCTGGTGAGGGCGGAGGATGTGTCCTCCGCCGCGGGGTTCGAGGATCCGTTCCCCGCGTGGGAGACGCACGGGGTCGCCTGCGGGTGAGCGGGGTGCCTGGTCGGCTGTGGGTGCGTGGGCTGTCCGGTCGGCCGCGGATGCGTGGGGGCTTGTCGCGCAGTTCCCCGCGCCCCTGAAAAGCAGGGGCTGCGCCGCGCGCTTCTCAGGCCCCAGGCCCCCAGGTCTACCCACGCCCCGCGCTACGCGCCCGTCACCGCTCGTCTCCCCAGCAGCTCCGCCAGGCCCCGTCGCGTGGCCGCCAGCACCACGCGGTCCTCGGCGCGCAGGACGTAGGTGGGCGGCAGGTCCCAGACCAGGCCCGACCCCGGCGCGCCCGGCGGTCGCTCGGTGTCCGGCTCTCCGGGAGCGGCCGTGTCGAGGGCCAGGACGCGCCACGCGCCCGCCCGGAAGGCCTCCGCCACGGTTCGGCCCTCCAGGCGGGGGTGGCCGCGGACCTCTACGGCGGCGAAGAGGAGAACGCGGCGTTCGACGGGGATCGCGCCCAGGATCTGGCGGCCCATCATCGCGCCGGCGAAGGCGGGCGCGGCGAGATGGGTGACGCTGCGGCTGCGGGTGAGGGCGCCCGGGTGGGCGGCGCGCAGGGTGCGGTAGACGGCGGTGGCGAAGTCGTCGTCGTACAGGCGCAGGACGACCCGCAGGTCGGGGCGTACGGAACGGGCGTACAGGCCGGCTTCGAGGTTCGTCGTGTCGGAGCTGGTCACGGCGAGCAGGGCGTGGGCGCGGTGAATCTTGGCGGCCTCCAGGACGCCCTCCTGGGTCACGTCGCCGAGGATCACCGGCACCCGCAGGCGCCGGGCCTCCGCGAGGCCGCGCGCCTCCGGGTCCTCCTCCACGCACACGACCGGGATGTGGAGTTCACGCAGGCGGGCGAGCACACGGGTGCCGATCTTGCCGAGCCCGAGGAGGACGACGTGCCCGGAGAGACCGCGCGGCGGCTTGCGCAGGGCGGTGCCGCTGCGGAAGGTGCCGAGGGCCTCCAGGACGGCGGCCAGGAGCACCGGCAGCAGGAGTAAGCCCATGAGCCCGGACAGGAGTTGCAGGATCTGGCGGGAGTCGCTCTGGTCGGTCGCCGGGTCGGCGATCCCGAAGAGGTCGAGGAGGGTCGCGTACGTCGCCTGGAGCGGGTGCTCCCCGGTGATCACCATCTGCGCGACGGCCAGCGCGAACACGCACCCGATCATTCCCGCGAGCGACCACCGGAGCCGCCGCGAGAGCAGCGAGCCGAAGGCGCCGAGCGGACCGCCGCCCGCCCGGCCGGGCGGCAGCGCGGGTCCCGCGTAGCGCACGGTGTCGAGCACGACGGTTCCGCGTCCGGCGGCCTCCGCCACCGCCCTTTCGTCGGGCAGGAGTTGGGGGCCGCGTGACCCACTGCCCTCGGAACCCTCCGTTCCGGCTGGGTCGTTGGTGGTCGCGGACAACAGGGCGAGCGTGCAGAGGCCTCCCGGGCTCTGGCCGCCGCGGCCGGGCGGGCGTTCCACGGCCCGCAGCATCAGTCCGTCCGTCTGCACGACCTTGCTGGTCCCGGCTACGGCGGTCGCGGCCAGCGCGGGCGCGGCGGTGTCGGCGTCGGAGAGGACGGTCGTCGAGGCACCGAACCCGTCGACCCCGTCGGCCTCGCCGTCGCCCGCCGCCAACGCCGATGCCTGGTCGAGCAGTTCTTCGATGTACTGCCCCAGGCGGCGGTTGTAGAGCCGTAGGACCAGCCGCAGACGAGGGTTGAGGCGCCGGGCGGTGAGCGCCGCGCGGATGTTGGTCTCGTCGTCGTCGTACACGAGGGCCAGCGCGGCGGCCCGCTCCACCCCGGCCTCGGCGAGCACCGCCTCCGTCGCCTCCCCCGCCTCCAGGACGCGTTCGCCGCCGTCCCGGGTGCGGGCCTCGCCGGTCCGGGCCTCGCCGGTGCGGGCCTCGCCGGTGCGGGCCTCGCCGGTCCGGGTGCCGGTCACAGGATCGGTGGCGCCCGTGGCCCGGTTGACCGCGGCCGTCATCCGGTCGAGCAACGCGGCGGCGGTCCGGGCGCGTCCGACGACGGGCCGCTGCGCGACCCGCGCCGTGGGCGGCACGACGAGCGTCACCTGCTCCCGGTACACGGTCCGCAGTTCCGCGGCGAGCCGGTGCGCCAACCCGTCGTCCCCGCAGACGACCATGTGGGCGCCGGAGTCGGCGGCAGGCCGGCCGCGCCAGCCCCTGCCCGGGGCGGGTTGCCTGCCCGCGCCGAGCGCGCCCGACGGCGCGCCCTGACCGGGTGGGACGCCCGGACCGGACGGCGTACGCGGGCCGGGCGCCGTCGTTGCCGGGTCGGTCACCGTCGTTCCCGGGCTAGGCGCCGTCGTTGCCGGGCCGGGCACTGTCGCGTCCGGGCCGGTCGTCGGCGTCGGGGCGGGCGTCACCGCCGGGTCGGAAGGGTCGGCCCGGCCCGGCCGGCCGCCCGAACTCGCCCGTCCGCCCGGACCGTTACGGCTGTTGCGCTGCGAAGAGGTCCCCACGGGTCAGAAGACTGCCCCATACACCCGAGCGGTTTCTCAGTGATCCGGATCACAGTTGGCGGTGTGAGTGCGACGGCGGGTGGACATCCGTACTCAAGAGGGACGGGGTGACGACGGTGTCCGGATGCGAGGATGGGGCGCCATGACCGCAGGGTGGGGTTCGCGCACGGCACGCGCCGCGATGTTCGCGGCCGTCTGCGTGCTGCTCGCCGCCCTCGGCCACGTGATGATGTCGGGCAGCCACGTCCCCTGGTGGGCGATGGCCGTGGGGGCGGTCGTGACCGGTACCGTCGGCTGGTGCCTGGCCGGACGTGAGCGCGGACTCCTCCTGATCACCTCCGTCGTGGTCGCCACGCAGACGGCCCTCCACTGGGCCTTCGAACTGGCGCAGCCGCCCGTCCCCTCGGTCGCCGGCGGCCGTGCGGGCGCGATGGACCCGATGGGTTCGACGAGTTCGACGGACCTGATGGGTTCTGCCGGCGCGGCGGACTTCATGGGGTCGGGTTCCGCCCACCCGATGCACACGGTCCCCGCGGGTGCGGCCGGTCACCTGGGGCATGTGGACCACACCGGATACCTTCTGGACGGCCCGTCCGCGGCCTCCTCGTCGCTCTTGTCCTCGCTCGCGTCCCTGTACGCGTCCTCGTCCGGCATGCTCGCCGCGCACCTGCTGGCCGCGCTGCTGTGCGGGCTCTGGCTGGCGTACGGCGAACGCGCCGCCTTCGGGCTGCTGCGAGCCGTGGCCGGCTGGCTGGCCGCGCCGCTGCGGTTGTCGCTCGCGCTGCCCGTGGCCGTGGATCGGCCGCGCCCCCGGGTGCGCCGCGGCCGTGCGGACCGTTCCCCGCGCCGGCTCCTTCTCGTCCACGCGATCACCTCTCGGGGTCCGCCCGCCGGGACCGCTGTCATCTGACGACAGCCGGTGACCCGGGGCAGCCGACACGGCTCACGCCTCGGGCCTCGGCCGTACGACGCCCCCGCGCGTGCCCGTACGGCCGTCCTCCCTTCCTCACCGGACCGCCCGGCGCGTTCTCACGGACGCGCGCACCCGCTCTCCGACACGCCCTCCGGCCGTCGGTCGGCCCTTTCCGTCCATACGGCTGAGGGCTGAGTCACCGTGCGCGCCCCCGTGCCATGTCGGCGGTCCGGATCCCGGATGCCCCGAGAAGGACACCAGGTGATCACCCTTACTCCCCTTCCCGCGTCGATCCCTTCGGCCCGGTCCACCACCGACGAGTCCATAACCGCCTGGGCGCTGGCCGCCCGCGGCGGGGACCCGGAGGCCGTCGAACGGTTCGTCGGCGCGCTGCACCGTGACGTCCAGCGGTTCGTCGCCCATCTCTGCGCCGATCCCCAGGCGGTGGACGACCTGGCCCAGGACACGTTCCTGCGGGCCCTCGGCAGCCTGCACCGGTTCGAGGGGCGCTGCTCCGCGCGCACGTGGCTGCTGTCCATCGCCCGGCGGGCGGTGACCGACAGCTTCCGGTCCGCGGCGGCCCGGCCCCGGATGTCCGACGTGCCGGACTGGCGGCTGGCCGTCGAGCGCGCCCAGCCGCGCGGGCTGCCGGGGTTCGACGACGGTGTGGCGCTGACCGATCTGCTGGGCGCCCTGCCCGAGGAACGGCGTGAGGCGTTCGTCCTCACCCAGATGCTCGGGTTGTCCTACGAGGACGCGGCGGAGCTGGCCGGATGCCCCGTCGGGACAGTGCGGTCACGGGTCGCCCGGGCCCGGGCGACGCTCGTGCGGCTGCTGGCGGCGGCGGAGGGTGAGCGGGAGGGGGGCGGGCGGGAGGAGGGACTGGAGGACGAGCGCGTGCTGGTGGCGGCCTGACGTGGTTCCGCCCTCGTCCCCGCCCTCGCCGTCGTCACCCCTGCCCGGCACCCCGCGCCCTGACGGGCCGCGGGGTGCCCGCCGGTCTCAGGGGCGGCCTCCCAGGTGGCGCTCGGCGAAGTCCAGTTCCAGACGGAGCTGTTTGATCCGCTCGTCGACGACCAGGGAGCCGTGGCCGGCGTCGTAGCGGTAGACCTCGTGGACGGCGCCCCGGCCGGCCAGCCGGTCGACGTAGTTGTCGATCTGGCGGATGGGGCAGCGGGGGTCGTTGACCCCGGCGGAGATGTAGACGGGGGCCTTCACCGCGTCGACGTACGTCAGCGGCGACGATGCCTCGAAACGCTCGGGGACCTCCTCGGGCGTACCGCCCAGGAGGGTGCGGTCCATGGCCTTGAGCGCCTCCATCTCGTCGTGGTACGCGGTGACGTAGTCCGCGACGGGGACGGCGGCGATGCCGAGGGTCCAGGCGTCCGGCTCGGTGCCGAGGCCGAGGAGGGTGAGGTACCCGCCCCAGGAGCCGCCGGTGAGGACGAGCCGCTCCGGGTCGGCGAAACCGGAGCTCACCGCCCACTCCCGGACGGCCGCGATGTCCTCCAGCTCGATCAGGCCGACCCGGTGCTTGAGGGCGTCGGTCCAGGCGCGGCCGTAGCCGGTGGAGCCGCGGTAGTTGATACGGATCACCGCGTACCCGTGGTCCAGCCAGGCGGCCGGGCCCGCCGCGAAGGCGTCGCTGTCGTGCCAGGTCGGGCCGCCGTGGATGTCGAAGAGGGTCGGGTACGGGCCGGCCCCGGCCGGGCGCTGGACCAGGGCGTGGACGCGGCCGCCGGGCGTGTCCACCCAGACGTCCTCCACCGGCACCGAGCCGGGGGACTTCAGCCCTGGCGGGTCGAGGACCACCTCACCCGTGGTGGAGCGGACGACCGGCGGCTCGGCGGCCGAGGACCACAGGTACTCGACGCTGCCGTCGGGGCGGACCGTGGCCCCGGAGACGGTGCCACGCGGCGTGTCCACCCGCTCCAGGGCACGGGACGTCAGGTCGTAGCGGAACAGCTCGCTGCGGGCCTCGAAGCTGTGGGCGACGAGCAGGGAGGAGCCGTCCGGATACCACTCGGCGCTCAGGTCGCCGTCCAGTCGGCCGGAGAGTCCGAGGTCGGTCTCCTCACCGGAGGCGACGTCCCAGACGAGGGGCTCCCAACGGCCGCCCCGCTGGTGGCCGATGAGCAGCCGGGTGTCGCCGACCACGGGCGCGAACCCCAGCACCTCCAGGCCCAGTTCGACCGTGCCGCCCTTGGTGTCGTCGAGTTCGGCGACCGTCGTGCCGTCCGGCCGGACCACGCGCAGCGCCGAGTGCATCGCGTCGCCGTGCTCGGTGTGCTCGATCGCGATGAGCGAGCCGTCGTGCGAGAGGTCGCCGACACCGGCCGACTCGCGGTGCCGGTAGATCTCGACCGGGGCCTCTCCCTGGCGGGAGAGATGGATCGTGGAGCCGTCCTCGTCGGTGGAGCGGCCGACGACCGCCGTGCGGCCGTCGCGGCCGAGGGCCAGGCCCGCCGGGTACGAGGGGTCGAGGCCCGGGGCACCCTCCTCGTCGGGGCCGCCGTGGAACGGCTGACGGCGCCAGACACCGAACTCGTCGCCGTCCTTGTCGTCGAACCACCAGATCCACTCGCCGTCGGGCGAGAGCACGCCGTCCGTCGTGCCGTTGGCCCGGTTCGTGGCCTGGCGCTGCTCGCCGGTGGCGCGGTCCCACGCGTACAACTCGTACGTGCCCGTGGCGTTGGAGACGAACAGCGAGCGGTGCGGTGCGTCCTCCGCCCAGTCCGGAAGGGACACCCTCGGTGCCCGGAACCTCTTCTCCCAGTCGGGCATGGATCCGCTCTGCTGCTGCGGGGTGGCCCCGTTGCTCTCAGTCATGGCCCCATATTGCCCCGCCCCCACGACAATGTGCGGCCGAGGTCCCCAGCCTGTGGATAACTTCGCCCCGTGGCCACGCCCGGCGGGCACGTCCGGGCCGACTGTCAGTGGTCGGGCGCAGACTCGCCTCATGACCTCAACGACAGGTGGTGCCGATCTGCGCCGGACCGTGGAGCGTTTCTGGGCCGCGGCCGAGGGCCGGGACTGGACCGCGTTCGCCGGGACGCTGGCCGAGGACGTCGTGTACGAGCTCCCGCAGACGCGGGAGCGGATACGCGGCAGGGAGCGGTACGTGCGGTTCAACCGGGAGTATCCGGGTGACTGGCACGCCAGGATCGAGCGGATCGTCGCGGAGCCGGGGCGGGTCGTCAGCTGGACACACGTCACGGTCGGGGCGGAGGAGATGGACGCGATCTCCTTCTTCACCGGGGACGGCGAGGGCCGGATAGCGGCCGTCACCGACTTCTGGCCCGAGCCGTACGAGCCGCCGGCCGGGCGTGAGCACCTCGTCGAGCGTTACTGAGGCGGGCGCCACGGGGGCGGCGCGGGCCGACCCCGCAGCCGGGCTACCGGCGCGGGCACCGTACGGTGGACGGCGTGTACCGGTTTCTGCTGACGCCCCGATGGTGGGGGATCAACGTCTTCGTGCTGCTCGCCATCCCCTTCTGCGTGTTCATGGGGTCGTGGCAGCTGAGCCGCTTCGAGGACCGGATGCAGGACCACCGCGCGGCGACCGAGCGGATCGACCCGGCGGACCGGGCCCCGGCACGCCCGCTGGACGAGCTGCTGCCGGTGGACAAGGAGACCTCCGGCGAGGCGGTCACCGCCACCGGACGGTACGGCGAGCAGCTCCTCGTGCCGAACCGCGAGCTGGACGGCCGCAACGGCTTCTACGTGCTGACGCTGCTGCGCACCGACGACGGCAGGGCGCTGCCCGTAGTACGGGGCTGGCTGCCCGGCACCGCGCGGACCGACCGCGCCCCGGCCGCGCCCTCCGGCGAGGTCACGGTCACCGGTTCGCTGCAGGCGTCCGAGACCCCCGGGTCGAACGGTGTGCCCGTCCAGGGCGGGCTTCCGGCCGGGCAGACGTCGGCGATCAGCGCGGCGGCACTGGTGAACCTGGTACCGGACGACCTGTACGACGCCTGGATCACGCTCGACAAGGCCGACTCGGGAATGAAGGCCGTGCCCGCGACCGCGCCGCAGGACACCGGCCTCGACCTCAAGGCCTTCCAGAACCTCGGCTACACCGGCGAGTGGTTCGTCTTCGCCGGTTTCGTCGTCTTCATGTGGTTCCGCCTGGTCCGCCGCGAGGTCGAGTTCATCCGGGACGCGGAGCTGGGCCTGGTCCCGGACGCCGCCGACCAGCCGCGCGGGAACGGGACGGACGACCGCCGGCCCGACGCGCAGGACGGTACCGGCGACGCGGACGGCACCGAGAGGGGCAGCCCGAACGACGGCCGCCCGGACGAGGGTCGTTCGGACGACGGCCGTTCGGGCGAGGGCCGTTCGGACGAGGGCCGCGCCCGGGAAGCCGAGCCGGCCAAGTAGGAGGACCGGCGTCTCCCCTCATCCGCCGGCCCGTCCCGGTGGCCGCCCCGGTCAGGCGCCGGCCAACAGGCCCGTGCGGTAGAGGACGCCCGCGCAGGCGTTGGCGACGCCCGTGCTGAAGGTGGCGACGCCGCCCTCGGCGGTGTGCGAGACGAGGATGCTGCCGTCGACGGCGCCGTCCTCGGTGTACAGCTGGGTGGAGACGGAGTTGGAGCCGTCGGTGGTCGTACCCGGGGTCTGCTCGCCCGTGGGCGTCGGGTCGGGCGACGGATCCGTGCCGCCGGTACCGCCGCCGTCGGTCGTACCGCCGCTGGTGGTGGGGCAGGGTTCCGAAGGCACCCAGGCGAAGCGCACCTCGTACGCCGCTCCCGGCGCCAGCACCAGCTGCGCCACGGACAGCGACGGGTCGGGCAGTTCGGCCGCCGCGTCCCCCGTGACATGATCCAACACGGTGAGCTTCGCCGCGTCCGCCGCGCCCTGCGGGCTGACGCTCACACCGCCCGGGCCGCTGACCGTACAGCTCGTGCCGGAGACGTTGGAGACGCGGAACGAGCCGTAGACGGCGCCGCCGGAGTCCGGTGCGCCCACGCTGCCGCCGCCGCCGAGCTGGGCCGACGTGCACAGGCCGGAGGCAGCGGCCGTGGGCGTCGGCTGGGTGCCGCCCGCGGCGCCGTTGTTCCCGCCCTTGCCCTTGTTGTCGCCCTTGCCCTTGCCGCTGCCCTTGCCGGAGTCCTTCGAGCCGCCGGAGCCACCACCCGAGGCATCGTGTCCGCCGGTCTGCCCCTTGGACCCGCCGCCACTGCCCTGCGTCTGCGAGCCGTTGCCCGTGATGGTGGTGTCGAGGTTGGAGCCGGTGGAGTTGGAGACGTGGACGAGCGCGGGGATCGCCGTGCCGATGAAGAGCGCGGCGGCCGCCATGCCGACGACGGCCTGACGCTTGCGCGCCCGCCTCGCCGGTACCGCCCGCCGCAGATGCTCCAGCGTGCCGTCCCTGGGCTCGATCTCCGACACCGCCTGCTGCAGCAGGTTGCGCAGCACCAGCTCGTCGTCCGGCTCGAATCCGCCGGTGTCCTTCGGCCCCGAGCCGTTCGGCCGCGCCATACCGGACCCCAGGCCACCGGACCGCAGCACGTCCAAGAACGACACGTCGGCACCGGGCGCAGCCGCGCCGCCGGAGCCCTCGGCCGAGAGGTCCGCGTCCGAGCCCTGTGAGCCCTGTGAGCCCTGTGAGCCCTGTGAGCCTTCCGGACGCGAGCGGTCCGAACGTGCACCCTCCGCAGGCAGTTCACCTGAAGGCACGTCGCCCGAAGGCCCGCCGTCCGCAATCTGGTCGCCCGCAATCTCGTCGCCCTCGGGCGAACCCTCGGAGAGCGAGTCACCCGAAGTCACGTCCACGGCCACCGAACCCTCGGAGCCCTCCGGCGGCGCGTCCTTCGACGGCGCATCCTCCGGCATCGGCTCCTTCGACAGCGCGCCGGCCGATCGCGCGCCGGCAGGCGATGCGCCGGCGGACCGCGCGCCTTCGGTCGGCGCGCCCTCGGTCGGCGAGTCCGCCGACAGCGAGTCCGCCGACGGCGAATCGTCCGGAGTGCGGCCTTCGAGAGGCTGGCCCGTGGGGCGGGGGCCTTGTTCTTCGGGGCCGTGATTCACAGTTCCGTTCCCAGCGTGCGATTGCGTTTCTTCGTGCTCTTCGAGCCCGCGCCCCCCGACGCGCCCGTCCGGCCCGCGCTCGTCCGCGCGTGCTTCCCCGCGCTCCTCGGCGCGTTCGTCGTCGTCCCGGCGCGCCCAGGAGGCGCGCCTGCGGGCTCCGCGTTCATCCCGTCCGCCGCGACCGTCCTGCCCGTCGCGCCGGTCGGGCCCGTCGCCCTTGCCGTGCGTACTCATGCCGGCGCCTCCATGGCGACGCGCAGTGCCGCGATGCCCCGGGAGCCGTACGCCTTGACCGAGCCGAGCGAGATGCCGAGGGTTTCGGCGACCTGGGCCTCGGTCATGTCGGCGAAGTAGCGCAGCACGAGCACCTCGCGCTGGCGGCGCTGCAGCCCCTTCATCGCCTTGATGAGGGAGTCGCGCTCCAGCAGGTCGTACGCGCCCTCTTCCGCGCTGGCCATGTCGGGCATCGGCTTCGAGAGCAGCTTCAGACCGAGGATGCGGCGGCGCAGGGCGGAGCGCGAGAGGTTCACGACCGTCTGGCGCAGATAGGCGAGCGTCTTCTCCGGCTCGCGGACCCGCTTGCGCGCCGAGTGCACGCGGATGAACGCCTCCTGGACGACGTCCTCACAGGAGGCGGTGTCGTCGAGGAGGAGCGCCGCGAGCCCGAGGAGCGAGCGGTAGTGGGCGCGATAGGTCTCGGTGAGATGGTCGACCGTCGTGCCGGAGGCCGGCAGCGTCGACGTGTCGTCCGCGCCGTCGCGCTGGTTGGGTATGCGGGTCGGCCGCGCCGCAGGCATCGGCGCGATCACCGGCATGCCGCCGGCCGAACCGGGCAAGCGGGGACGGCGGGGTGGACGAAGGGCGGCGCCCCTCGTCTGTACCGCGGTGAATTCGAGTACCTCTGCCACGCCTGTTGGACCCGCGACCCCCCGTCGAGGTTGTACGTGGCAGCCATCTCTTTTACGTCAGATCGCACACGTGTCCGCATGACCTCTGCGCGGGCCGGTGCGGCGGACGCGCCCGACGGCACGCCGCGCTCAGCTGTCGGTACGGCCCACCGAACACCGGACAGCACGTCGAACGCCCTCATGCGTACCAGCTCTTCCCCTAAGCCCCGAGTGGTGGCGCCCAGCCCCGCCGAAGGGCGCCCGTGAAAGACGCTCCCCGCCCGCCGCGCGGTTGCGGCGGACGGGGAGGAAAAATCCTCGGTCCCCGGGAGGCCTGAATCAACCCGGAAACCCGACGACGGCGCGGCCGGAAAACCTCCGTCCGCCGAACCGTCGACTCGAAGAACTTACACGCCGCCACCGACAAAGGGGTCACTTGTTCGGGGCGAAGAACGACGGGCGCGGGGGCCGGAGCCGCCGGAAGGACCCCGGCCAGGCACCCGCCGGGCACCGGCCGGGCACCCGCCGGGCACCCGTGTGGGGCACCGGCCGGGCACTCGCCAGGCCCCCCACGAAAGGCCCGCACGCCCTACGCGCCCTTCACCACCAGCTCCGCGATCTGTGCGGCGTTCAAGGCGGAGCCCTTGCGCAGGTTGTCGCCGCAGACGAACAGCTCCAGGGCTGTCGGGTCGTCCAGGGCCCGGCGTACGCGCCCGACCCAGGTGGGGTCCGTGCCGACCACGTCGGCGGGGGTGGGGAACTCCCCCGCGGCCGGATCGTCGTAGAGGACGACCCCGGGTGCCGTGGCGAGGATCTCGCGGGCCTTGGCGACCGTGACCTCGCCCTCGAAGCGGGCGTGCAGGGTGAGGGAGTGCACGGTGAGGACGGGCACCCGTACGCAGGTCACGGCGACCGGCAGCTTCGGCAGTCCGAGGATCTTGCGGGACTCGTCGCGGACCTTCATCTCCTCCGAGGACCAGCCGTCCGCGCGCAGCGACCCGGCCCAGGGCACCACGTTCAGCGCCACGGGCTCCGGGAAGGGCCCGGTGTCGTCGCCCACGGCCCGCCGTACGTCACCGGGGGTGGTCCCCAGTTCCGTACCGGCGACCAGGGAGATCTGCTGCCGCAGGGTCCGCACTCCGGCCCGTCCCGCACCGCTGACCGCCTGGTACGAGGAGGCGACCAGCTCGCGCAGCCCGAACTCGGCGTGCAGGGCGCCGAGCGCCACGATCATGGAGAGGGTGGTGCAGTTGGGATTGGCGATGATCCGGCGCGGCCGGACTCGGGCGGCGTGCGCGTTGACCTCGGGGACGACGAGGGGCACCTCCGGGTCCATCCGGAAGGCGCCCGAGTTGTCCACCACGACCGCGCCCTTGGCGGCGGCGATCGGCGCCCAGTGCGCCGCCACCTCGTCCGGTACGTCGAACAGGGCGACGTCGACCCCGTCGAGTACCTCCTCCGACAGGGCCTGCACCTCGACCTGCTCACCCCGCACGGCCAGCTTGCGGCCGGCCGAGCGCGGGGAGGCGATCAGACGGATCTCGCCCCAGATGTCGGCTCGGTGGGACAGGATCTGGAGCATGACGGTGCCCACGGCACCGGTCGCGCCCACGACCGCGAGGGTCGGCCTGCCCGCCCGCCCGGCGTCGACGGCCATCACAGACCGCCGCCTTCGCACAGAACGGACACCGGAGAAAACCGCCCGGCGTGCGGGACGGCTGCAGGCGACCATCGCCGTGCGGGCGTGACGACCGCCGGCGACAACTGCCGCGCGTGCGGGACGACCGTCGGGGACGACCTCACTTCACGCAGGCCAGCCGTCGGCGACGACCGCCGTGCGTGCGGGACAGCCGTCAGGGACGACCGCCCGACGTGCGGGACAGCCGTCAGGGACGACCGCCCCGCGTACAGGCCGGCCGTCGAGGCCGGCCTTCCGTCGTGCAGGACGGTCATCGGTGACCGCCGCCTTCGTGCAGGACGCCCGCAGGGGCCGTCGTCTTCGTGCAGGACGGTCATCGGCGACCGCCCGCTTCCTGGATGACGGGCATCAGTGGCCGTCATCTCCGTGGACGACGGTCATCAGCGGCCCGTACCCCCGTAGACGACGGCCTCGTCGCTGTCGGAGTCGAGTCCGAAGGCGGTGTGCACGGCGCGCACGGCCTCCGGCACGTCGTCGGCGCGGGTGACGACCGAGATGCGGATCTCGGAGGTCGAGATCAGCTCGATGTTCACGCCGGCGTCGCTGAGCGCCTCGAAGAAGGAGGCGGTGACACCCGGGTTGGTCTTCATGCCCGCGCCGACCAGGGAGATCTTGCCGATCTGGTCGTCGTAGCGCAGCGAGTCGAAGCCGATGCCCGCCTTGTTCTTCTCCAGGGCGTCGATGGCCTTGCGGCCCTCGGTCTTCGGGAGGGTGAAGGAGATGTCCGTCAGGCCGGTCGTCACGGCGGAGACGTTCTGCACGACCATGTCGATGTTGACCTCGGCGTCCGCGATGGCGCGGAAGATCGCGGCGGCCTCGCCCGGCTTGTCCGGGACGCCGACGACCGTGACCTTGGCCTCGGAGACGTCGTGGGCTACTCCGGAGATGATGGCGTGCTCCACCTTGTGGTCCCCTTGCGACTCTGGCTTCTCGTTGCTGACCCAGGTGCCCGGCAGTCCGGAGAAGGACGAGCGGACGTGGATCGGGATGTTGTAGCGGCGGGCGTACTCGACACACCGGTGGAGCAGCACCTTCGAACCGGACGCCGCCAGTTCGAGCATGTCCTCGGAGGAGATCCAGTCGATCTTCTTCGCCTTCTTCACGACCCGCGGGTCGGCGGTGAAGACGCCGTCGACGTCGGTGTAGATCTCACAGACCTCGGCCTCCAGCGCGGCGGCCAGCGCGACGGCGGTCGTGTCCGACCCGCCGCGGCCGAGGGTGGTGATGTCCTTCTTGTCGGCGCTGACGCCCTGGAAGCCGGCGACGATGGCGATGTTGCCCTCGTCCAGCGCGGTCCGGATGCGCCCCGGCGTGACGTCGATGATCCGGGCTTTGTTGTGGACCGAGTCGGTGATGACGCCTGCCTGGCTGCCGGTGAACGACTGGGCCTCGTGGCCCAGGTTTTTGATCGCCATGGCCAGCAGCGCCATGGAGATACGCTCTCCGGCGGTCAGCAGCATGTCGAACTCACGCCCGGCAGGCATGGGTGACACCTGCTCGGCGAGATCGATCAGCTCGTCCGTCGTGTCGCCCATCGCGGAAACGACGACGACCACCTGGTGGCCGTTCTTCTTCGCTTCCACGATTCGCTTGGCGACGCGCTTGATGCCCTCGGCATCGGCTACGGAGGAGCCTCCGTACTTCTGCACGACAAGGCCCACGTGCGCTCCTCGCTCCGTTTCAGTCCCTAATTTCCGCACATGCGCACGCACTCGTACGTCGTTCATACGTCTTCGAGCGTGCTGCGGCGGTCGGCTCAGTCTAACGAGCGGCCGAATATCCCTTCCCTGGTATCGCATGGTGAGATGTCCCGCTCACCCTTTGATCACCTGGGTTTTCTCCGGACCTTCCACCGGTTTCACCCTGGCTTCTCGCCCGGACCTTCGGCCGCTCCGGGAACGTCTCTGCCCAGGCCGGCGCCGAACAGTCGGCGCGGACGGGGAAAAGTGCCTGGAGTCACACCGAGGGGCCCCGCGAAGAGGGAACGCAAACTTTCAAGCACTAAGGTCGTGGCCGTGCGCGTACTTCTGGTGGAAGACGACGAGCCGGTCGCCGAGTCCCTGCGACGTGGACTCCTGCGATACGGCTTCGAGGTGGAGTGGGTCAACACGGGAGGGGCGGCGCTGTCGTACGGCGGACCGTACGACGTCGTCCTCCTGGATCTCGGCCTGCCCGACACCGACGGACTCGACGTCTGCAAGGCCCTGCGGGACCGCAGCCAGGTGCCGATCATCGTGATCAGCGCGCGCAGCGACGAGACGGACCGCGTGGTCGGGCTGGAGCTGGGCGCCGACGACTACGTCTCCAAGCCGTTCGGCGTCCGCGAGGTGATCGCGCGCATAAGGGCGGTGATGCGCCGGGTGCAGCCGCGCGCCGCCGACGCGCCGCCAGCGGGTCCGGACCAGTACGGCGGCCGCCTCACCGTCGACCGGAAGGCCGCGCGCGTCCACCTCGACGGTACGGAGGTGGGGCTCGCCCCCAAGGAGTACGACCTGCTGGCCTTCCTCACCGAGGAGCCGGGCGCGCTGATGTCGCGCGAGCAGATCATGGAAGCGGTCTGGGACGCGAACTGGTTCGGCCCGACGAAGACGCTGGACGTCCACGTGGCGGCGCTGCGGCGCAAGCTGGCGGGGGCGATCACGATCGAGGCGGTGCGGGGCGTGGGGTTCCGGCTCATCGTGAACGAGGGCTCGGGCGCCGACGGCAGTGAGGGCTCCGGCGCGTCATGATCCGTCAGCTCATCCGCAGCTACGTACTCCTCGTGGCGGTGGCGATCGCCCTGTTCACCGTGCCGGTGGCGTTCACGCTCACGGACCAGCTTCGCGAGGACACCGGCCGGGCCCTCACGCGCGAGGCCAAGACCATGGCCCAACTGCTGGGCGCCGGCGACACCGCGTCCTGCGCGGCCCTGGCGAAGATGGCCGGGGCCTATCCGGCTGACGAGGAGGAGGTCGAGGTCACCGCGACCAACCGGTGTGCACGGGAGGGGCTGAAGGAACCGACGGCGGACGCGGCGCTGACCGAGGCCCTGGAGCACGGCAGGAGCACCGTCGACTGGGGCTCCGACCTCATCTGGGGCGACAACCTCGTGGTCACCGTCCCCGCCTTCGAGCACTCGCCGGACGGCGGGACCAGGACGGACGGCAAAACCGGAGCCGACGAGGGGACCGGGGCGGACGAGGGGACCGGGGCGGACGACGTCGTCGGCGCCGTCCGCATCAAGTTCTCCACCGACGACCTCACGGCCCGGCTCGGCCAGATCTGGGGCTTCCGGGCGGGGCTGGCGGTCCTGGTGCTGCTGGCCGCCGCGATCATCGGCGTCTACGCCGCCCGGCGCCTGACCGCGCCGCTGCGCCAGCTCAACGAGATGGCGAGCAAGATGAGCGACGGGGACCTGACGGCCCGCTCCCCCGTGACGGGCCCCCAGGAGACACAGACCCTGGCGCGGACGCTGAACCAGGCCGGCGAACGCCTCGACACGCTGATCGCCTCGCAGCGCATCTTCGTCGCCGACGCCTCCCATCAACTCCGCACCCCGCTCACGGCGTTGCGGCTGTCCTTGGACAACATCGCGGACGGCACGGACGACGAGTTCGTCCGCGAGGACGTGGAGCAGGCCACCGCCGAGGTGGTCCGGATGAGCCGCCTGGTCAACGGCCTGCTGGTGCTGGCGCGGGCGGAGGCGAAGGTGACGGCGGCGGAACCGCTGTCCCTCCGGGAGATCATCCAGGAACGTCTCGACGTGTGGAGACCGGCCGCCGACGAGCGCGGAGTCACCATCACGCTCAGGGGGAGTGCCGACGGCCGGCCGCTTGTGCTGGCCAGTCCCGGTCATCTGGACCAGGTCCTGGACAACGTGCTTTCCAACGCCCTTGAGGTCTCGCCGGACGGTGCGACCATCACGGTCTCGGTGGAGACCCGGGGCGACGAGGTGGTGCTGTCGGTGCTGGACGAGGGGCCCGGGATGTCGGACGCCGAGAAGTCCCGTGCCTTCGATCGCTTCTGGCGCGGTCAGGGCCTCACCGGGAAGTCCGGTTCGGGCCTCGGCCTCGCGGTCGTCAAGCAGCTCGTCACGGACGACAACGGGACCGTGGCCCTCAAGGACGCGCCCGGGGGCGGGCTGTGCGTCGCGCTCACCCTGCGGGCGGCGCGGCACGGGGGCGGCTGAGCGGGAAGAGACGGCTCAGCCGGCCCGGGGTGGCTGGGCCGGGGGGTCGAGCCCAGCCACGTCATGGGATCCGGCGGGCGGATCAGCCCTCGGGCATCATCGACGAGTGGTGGTTCACGATCTTCCACACGCCGTTGCGCTTCTCGTACTCGTAGGTGTAGCGGGCGTCGACGCGCCGCTTCTCGCCGGTCTTGGGGTCGGTGAGGATGAAGTAGTACGAGCCGGTGTCGATGGCCGAGTTGGCGTCCAGGACGTTGATGATCGTCTTGGTCTTCTTGCCGACCGGCTTGTTCTCCAGGAAGTGGTTGAAGTAGTCGACGATGCCGGCGCGGTCGGTGCGGATCTTGTTGGAGACCGTCGGCAGGAGCACCGCGTCCTTCGCGTAGCGGTCCGCCACCTTCTTGGAGTCGCCGGTCCGCAGCGTCTTGTTCCAGCCGTCGAACAGCGCCGCGATCTCCTTCTTGGAGGGCTTCTTCGGCGCGGCCTCGGCGCCGGCCATGCTGACCCCGGCGGTGACGGTGCCGACGGTGACGAGTGCGGTGGCGGTGACGATGGCGGCGCGTATGCGGTTCTTGCGGGTCATCGCGATCTCCTGTGCGAGGTTGGGGTGTTACTGCCTCCGCGTCGTGTGCGGTGGAAGTGACTCAAGATTCGCGTGACGCCGGTTAGGGGCCGTGCAGGAGACGTACAAGGGGCGGCCAGGGGCCAGCCAAAGCACGGAGAGTGACGGATCCATCGCTCGGCGAGAGGGATTTCCCCGCCGTGCGGCGGCTCATCGGACGGGACCGGACCGAGGCGAAAGCCGCCCACCATCCCGAACGCCTCACGTCAGCGGCACGAGTTCACGCTGACGTCCGACAACTGGCCTGTACGGTGCGGAAGGTGGCAAACGAGGGCCGTGCAGGTCGAAGGAGTCAGTCCACGTACTCCTTGAGGTGCACGGTGTCCAGGGTGACGTTCACCGGGGCGGGCAGCTTGACCGTGGCCCCGAAGGCGAACGTCTCCGCGTGCCGGTAGCGCCCGCCCTCCGGCTGGTTGAACACGACGACCGAGCAGTCGTCGCGGTCGATGAGGAGGTGGACGGGAATGCCCTCGGCCGCGTAGCCGTCCGGCTTCTCGACCCGGTCACGCTGACGCGTGTCGGAGCCGTGCGAGGTCACTTCCACGACCATGAGGACGCCCTGCGCATCAGACCAGTGTCCATGCCCCTTCACGAAGCCGAACGGCGGGAGAACGCCGTCCGGGCGGGCCCGCCCCTTGCGGTACTCCTCGATCTTCATGCCCCGGTTCCCGTAGAGCCACAGCTCGGGCCGGTGTTGCATGCACAGCCGCTGCAACGGCTCAAGCTCCGGGCTGACCTGCGGCGATGAAGGCGGCCCAGGCGGAGGCGGGGAGGGTGAGGGTGGGGCCGGTGGGGGTCTTCGAGTCGCGAACGTGGACCGTCAAGCGCGCGTTGGACAGGGCGACTTCGACGCAGTCGCCGCCCTCGTTGTCGCTGTGGCTCGACTTGAACCACGCCAGCTGGTCACTCATCACTCGTCCACCATCCGCTCGATGAAACGGGCCGATTCAGCGAGGCTGAGGGCCTGCGCGCGGATCATGCTCAGCCGCTCGCTCACGCGACTGACAATGCTGGGATCGGCAGACAGTTCGCTGACGAACGGCCCTTCCGTGAAGGCGAACCGCTCGTGGTCGTGGGTCTCCAGCAGCACCATCGACCCGATGAGGGCGTCGCTGATGACGCGGTCGAAGGGCAACACCTGCACCATGACGTTGCGTAGGCGGGCGACCTCCAGCAGCCGGTGCAGTTGCTCGGTGTCGACCTGCGGCGCGCGCAGCACAGCCTCGTAGACGACGAAGCTGAAGGCCCCCGGCGGCTTGCGGTCCGTGAGGATGGCTTGCCTCTCCATCCGGGCCCCGATCCGTGCCTCCACCGTGTCCTCGTCAAGAGGCGGAAGCCGGTTCTCGATCAGGGCACGCGTACCCCCTGGTCTGCAACAGCCCCGGGACCAGCGCGACCTCGTAGGACCACCGGCTGATCGCTTCCCTCTCCCGCTCCATGAAGTCCTGCGCCCGCGCCGGAAATTTCTCCCGCTGCAAGTAGTCCTTGGCCGAACTCAGCAACCCCTGCGCGCCACACAACTCATCCGCCACATCCAGCACCCGCGGGGTCGGCATCCGTACCCCCTGCTCCATGGACTTGATCGTGTCCGGCGAGCGGTTCGCGGCCTCGGCCAATTCCTTCGCGGCTCACGTTCGCCTTCGTGCGCCAGCGCTTCATCTGGTTGCCGCCGTACCGCCAGGCGACCGGCGAGGGGGAGTTGTACTGGGCTGACACCGCGCGCGCCTCCGACCGATACACACCGGCGTGTATCACCTCAGTCACTACCGAGCGTAGTCACCCCTCGCCACCATGTGACCATGACGAACGCAATTCACCGGCCCTCGTGGGTACCGGTAGCGCAGGGTCACCTACGTCGGCATCCCGGTCCTCGACGGCACCACGTATCCGCTGCGCTGGTACTCCGAGCCGACGCCTCACACTCCTTACGTGGAACCGGAGTCGCTGCACGCCGCAGTGACGACGGCGTTCCATGGGGTAACAGACAGCCATGAGCGAAGTGCTGCTGACTGAGAGTTTCCGTGGTGCGTCGGGGGCCGTGCGGTGGGGCACGATCGGGGAGGCCGGGCAGGAACCGGTCGTGCTCTGCCACGGCACCCCCTTCTCCTCCTACGTCTGGCGCGGCATCGCCCAGGCGCTGGCCGACACCGACCGGTACCAGGTGTTCGTGTGGGACATGCCCGGGTACGGGGAGTCGGACATGCACACCGGTCAGGACGTGTCCCTGGCCGCGCAGGGACGGGTCTTCGCGGAGCTGCTGGCGCACTGGGGGCTGGACGAACCCTTCGTGGTGGCACACGACTTCGGCGGGGCCGTCGCGCTGCGGGCCCACCTGCTGCACGGCGCCCGCTACCGCGCGCTCGCCCTCGTCGACCCCGTCGCGCTCGCCCCCTGGGGCACGCCCTCCTTCCGGCTGCTCGGCCGGCACGCCGAGGTCTTCGAGCAGCTACCGCCCGCGCTGCACCGGGCCCTGGTGCGGGAGTACGTCGGTTCCGCCAGCGGCCCCGGCCTGCACCCGACCGTCCTCGACCGGCTCGTCCAGCCGTGGCTGGGCGAACACGGGCAGCCCGCCTTCTACCGGCAGATCGCCCAGGCGGACCAGGCCCACACGGACGAGATCCAGCACCTGTACGGGGAGATAGGCGTCCCGGCCCTGGTGTGCTGGGGCGAGGAGGACGGGTGGATCCCACTGGCGAAGGGGCGGGAGCTGGCCGGTCTGCTCCCCGGCGCGCGCTTCGAGCCGATCGCCGGTGCGGGGCACCTCGTGCAGGAGGACGCCCCCGCCGAACTCACCGCCGTGCTCCTGGACTTCCTCCAGGAGCAGCAGCCGGACTAGGGCCCTTCTGACGGATCTCCGCGGCGTCGCGCCGTCCGAAGGGCCCTAGAGCGTTCCCAGCGCCGGGGCGAACGCGATCAGCAGCGGGAGGAGGGCGAGGAGCGCGGCGGCCGTGGTGGTGGCCGCGCGGCGGGTGCGGTCCAGGCGGGGCGGCGGCTCCAGCAGCCGCTCGACCCGGTCGCCCAGCAGGCGGCGGGTGTTGGAGCAGCTCAACACGCCCCGGTGCTGGTTGAGTTCGATGAGGGCCAAGGCCGTGGTCAGGTGGCCGCAGCGGCGGGAGGCCGTGTCGTCGGCGGCGAGTTCGACGAGGCGGTGGGTCTGGTCGGCGAAGTGGGCGAAGAGGGGGACGCGGGGGAAGCCCGTGGCGAGGGCGGTGGAGAGGTGGA
Source organism: Streptomyces sp. NPDC057438 (assembly GCF_042802995.1). NCBI lineage: Bacteria > Bacillati > Actinomycetota > Actinomycetes > Kitasatosporales > Streptomycetaceae > Streptomyces > Streptomyces sp. NPDC057438. Next base: position 3,712 of record NZ_JBHVDD010000100.1, on the reverse strand, counting down.
GCAGCCAGTCGTGGCGGGCGCGGGCGTGCCCGAGTTCGTGGGCGAGCACGGCGTCCAGTTGACGGTCGCTCAGCTTGCCCAACGCACCGGTGGTGACCACCAGTTGGGGCGGGGCTCCCGGCATCAGCCACGCGTCCGGGTACTCGTCCTCCAGGACCAGCAGCGGACCCTTCGTCTGCGGCAGCCCGGCCGGCAGGTCGGGCGCGCGCTCCCGCAGGTGCGCCCGGCGCAGTTGCCGGCGGCGCCGGGCGTCGACCAGCTCCCGGGCCAGCATCGCCCCGCTCCAGGCCGCTCCCAGAGCCAGCGCGAGCGTCAGCACGGCCGTCCAGGGCGGCGCTGCCGTGAGGTCGTACGCGGCGGTCACGGCCGGGGGCGCGGGCGCGAAGGCATGGATGCGGACCGTCTCGAACACCGCCGCCGCGCCCAGCACCAGCGCCGCGAGACAGCTCAGCAGCGCCGCCGCGACCAGGCACTGCCAGGCCCACAGCGCGACCACGGGTTCCCGCTCGGGCCACCCGGCCTTCAGCAGGGTGCGGGGGCCCAGCACAGCGGCGGTCACGGCCACGGCGGCGAGAAGGAGCAGGACAACGGTCACGTCACTGGGTCCGGTTCCTGTCAGGGGTGCGAGGGGACTGCGCGAGGAGCGTCGGAACGTCGTACGAGGACGGTGCCTACGCTACCGCCGCCGCCCCCACCCGCAGGACCCTCCGCGGGAGCACTTTTCGTCACGCTTCCGCCGCGCGCCCCGGTCACCTGCGACGGAGAAGGGCCCCGTCCGGCGACGGACGGGGCCCGATGTCCCTGCGCAGAGGTCCGGCGCGCGGCGGGCGCGCGGGGCTACTTCACCTTCCGCAGCCCCAGCGGCCCCGCGATCTCCTCCGCCATGACCTGGCCCGCCTCGAACTCCAGCGTCTCGTCGCCCATCAGTTCCTGGTCGGTGTCGAGGCCGTTCAGTTCGGCGAGGGGCTGGTTGAGGCGGACGTGGGCGACCAGGGACTGCAGGGCGCGGAGCGTCGCCGACGCCGTGGAGCCCCAGTTGGAGAAGTAGGAGAACTGCCACCACCACAGGGCCTCGGTGGTGCGGCCGGCTCGGTAGTGGGCCATGCCGTGGCGGAGGTCGGCGACGACGTCGGCGAGATCGTCGGAGATCCGGGCGGGGACCGGCGCCTTGCGGGGCTCGTAGGGGTCGAAGACCTCGGAGTAGACGTCGACCGGCTCCAGCATCAGGGCGAGGCGTTCGCGCAGTTCGTCGACGTCCGTCTCGGGGCCCGGGTCCGGCTCGTAGCGCTCGTCGGGGACGATGTCCTCGTGTGCGCCGAGACGGCCGCCGGCCAGGAGCAGCTGGGACACCTCCAGCAGGAGGAAGGGGACGGCCGAGTCCGGCTCGTCACCCTTGGCCACCTCGGTGACGGCGACCAGGAAGCTCTCGATCTGGTCCGCGATCTGGACCGCGAAGTCGTCCGGGTTCAGGTCCGTCGCGTGCAGCGTGGCGTCAGACATCCAGCAATCGTCTCCCCTCGAAGGCGCGGCCGAGGGTCACCTCGTCCGCGTATTCCAGGTCGCCGCCCACCGGGAGGCCGCTGGCCAGGCGGGTGACCTTGAGGCCCATGGGTTTGATCATGCGGGCGAGGTACGTGGCCGTTGCCTCGCCCTCGAGATTCGGGTCCGTGGCCAGGATCAGCTCGGTGACCGTGCCGTCGGCCAGGCGGGCAAGCAGCTCCCGTATGCGCAGGTCGTCGGGGCCGACGCCCTCGATCGGGCTGATCGCGCCGCCGAGGACGTGGTACTTGCCCCGGAACTCGCGGGTGCGTTCGATCGCCACGACGTCCTTCGGCTCCTCCACGACACAGATGACCGTGACGTCACGGCGGGAGTCGCGGCAGATCCCGCACAGCTCCTCCTGCGCGACGTTGCCGCAGGTCGCGCAGAAGCGGACCTTCGCCTTCACTTCGAGGAGCGCGTGCGCCAGCCGCCGTACGTCCGTCGGCTCCGCCTGCAGGATGTGGAAGGCGATCCGCTGCGCGCTCTTGGGACCGACGCCGGGCAGCCGCCCCAGTTCGTCGATGAGGTCCTGGACCACGCCTTCGTACACGGACTGCCGTCCTTCCTGGTGTCATTCAGTACGTACCGTAGTCGGCCGCCGCCGCTCCGAGGAAGGCGGTACGGGGCACGGATGGGGTCGGACAGGGGTCGCGGAGGCGCTCAGAAGGGCAGGCCGGGAATGCCCGCGCCACCGCCGCCGAGGCCCTGGGCGAGGGGGCCCAGTTTCTGCTGCTGGAGGGTCTGGGCGTTCTCGTTGGCCGCTTGGACGGCCGCGACGACCAGGTCGGCGAGGGTCTCGGTGTCCTCCGGGTCCACCGCCGCGGGGTCGATCTTCAGCGCGCGCAGTTCGCCGGAGCCGGTGACGGTGGCGCGCACCAGGCCGCCGCCCGCCTGACCGTCGACCTCCGTACGCGCGAGCTCCTCCTGCGCTTTCGCCAGGTCCTGCTGCATCTTCTGGGCCTGCTGGAGCAGCTGCTGCATGTTGGGCTGGCCACCACCGGGGATCACGTTCAGCTCCCTCGCACGAGTACAGACGGGCGTCACCGTCCACCGACGGGGCGTCACCGTTCACGTTCTTACGGTCGCCCCGAGCCTACGTGGTCGGCCCGGCCCGTGCCGCGCCACTCTTTCGAGTGAGTCAGCGGGGATTCGTATATCTGATCAAGGGCATCTTCCAGAGGAAAAGCGGTGAAAACACCATCTTCGCCACCCATTGGGCGGTAGGAAGGGGTCCGGCCGCGTCAGGGTGGTGCGTGAGCGCCGTACGTACGTAGGGAGTGCCGGGTGAGCCAGCCGGAGATGCAGCCCGAGGGGGGACCCCAGGACGGGCGGGGTGAGGGGTCCGGGCTGTGGGCGGAGCCGTGGTCGTCGGCGACCGGGCCGTGGGTGGGGGATCTGGCAGGACGGCCGTTTCCGCAGGGGGACTGGGGGGCGCCGGCGGAGCGGCTGGAGGAGTTGTACCACTGGGTCGAGCGGGCGGCCCTGGAGACAGCCGCGTGGTATCTCGCGGACCGGGTGTGGAAACGGGTGACGGCGCGGGTGCTGCGGATCGGGGCGGCGGCGGGGGCGCTCACCGGAGCGGCGCTGCCCCTGCTCGACCTCACGGGGACGGTGGGCGGGGCGGCTCCCTGGGGGTATCTCGCGCTGTTGACCTGTGTGGCGTGTGTCGGGGTGGACCGGTTCTTCGGTATCACCTCCGGGTGGATGCGGGACGTCGCCACGGCGCAGGCGGTGCAGCGGCGGCTGCAGATGCTGCGGTTCGACTGGGCGTCCGAGAGCGCGCGGGAGGTGCTGGGACCGGCGGAGGGGACGGCCGGGGAGGCCGCGGAGCGATGTCTCGGGGTGCTCCGGCGGTTCTCCGAGGACGTGACGGAGCTGGTGCGGGCGGAGACGGCGGACTGGATGGTGGAGTTCCGGACGGGTCCGGCTCCGCTCGGCGTGCAGGTCGGGGGCCCGGTGGCACGGCCCGAGGTCAACGGCGGCGGACGGGTGCCGATGCCGCCGGGGGCGCGGCCGAACATGCCTCGGCAGCGGCCGCCGGAGGCGCGGTAGCGGCGTGGCCGGGGCGGGTGCGTGCGTGGCCGGGTGCGTGCGTGGCCGGGTGCGGGTCCGGTGGGGCTTCTCGCGCCGTTCCCCGCGCCCCTGAAAAGCACGGGGCTGCGCCCCGTGC
>NZ_JBHVDD010000099.1:0-33097 GCF_042802995.1 Streptomyces sp. NPDC057438 | reverse complement strand
TCCCCGACAGGAGGACGGCCCGCATTCGCATGTGCGTACGGGATCAGACGCCGATGTCGTCGCCGTCCGCGCGCCACACCGCGACGACCGCCGGGCGGACGTAGGTGCCCGGACCGTCGGGCCAGGTGCTCTTGGGCTTCTCCACGGTGGCTCCGTCGATCTCGCCCGGGTGCTGGACGGCGACCAGGACGCGGCGGTCCTGGATGATCGGGCCGCAGGTCTCGGCGCCGCTCGGAACCGTCAGGAACTGCTTCAGCTCACCGCGCCGCTTGCCGCGCGTGGCGACACCGAACAGACCGTCGTGCGAGCCGAGCTGCGAGCCGTCGGTGGAGATCCACAGGTTGCCGTGCGGGTCGAAGGCGACGTTGTCCGGGCAGGAGATCGGACTGACGTGCTCCTTCGGGAAGCCGGCGAAGTAGGTGGCCGGGTCGTCGGGGTCGCCCGCGACGAGGAACAGCAGCCAGCCGAACTTCGTGCTCTCGGGCCGGTTGCGGTGCTCGGTGAGTTCGAGGACCTGGCCGTGCTTGTTGGCGTTGCGCGGGTTGGCCTCGTCGGCCTTGGGGTTGGAGCCGACACCGCGGTTGGCGTTGTTGGTGAGGGCGACGTAGACCTTGCCGGTGACCGGGTTGGGCTCGATGTCCTCCGGGCGGTCCATCTTCGTGGCGCCGACCTTGTCACCGGCGAGCCGCGTGAAGACGAAGACCTCGTCGGCCGTCATCCCGTCCACGTGCGAGACGGCACCCTCGGCGGTGGCGGTGGCCAGCGGGATCCACTCGCCGGCGCCGTCGAACTCGCCGTCGCTCGGCAGCTTGCCCGAGCCGTCGATCTCGATCGCCGGGGAGTCGCCGGTGAGCTTGGCGACGTAGAGCGTGCCCTCGTCCAGCAGGGAGAGGTTGTGCTCGCGGACGGCGCGGCCCGACCCCTTCTTCATCCGCTTGCCGCTGACGAACTTGTAGAAGTAGTCGAAGCGCTCGTCGTCGCCGGAGTAGACGACCGGACGCCCGTCCGAGGTCAGCCGGATGGTGGCGGCCTCGTGCTTGAACCGCCCGAGCGCGGTGTGCTTGCGCGGGGTGGAGGACGGGTCGTACGGGTCGAACTCGACGACGTACCCGAAACGGTGCGCCTCGTTCGGCTCCTGGGCGACGTCGAACCGCTTGTCGAACCGCTCCCACTTGCGCTCGCTGGCGCCGGTGCCGATGCCGTACCGCTTGTCGGTCGGACGGCTGCTGTTGGCGAAGTACTGGTTGAAGTTCTCCTCGCCGTGCAGCGTGGTGCCCCAGGGGGTGGTGCCGCCGGAGCAGTTGTTGAGCGTGCCGAGGACCTTGCGGCCGGTCGGGTCGGCGGAGGTCTTCAGCAGGTCGGAGCCGGCGGCGGGGCCGGTCAGCCGGAACTCGGTCGTGGCGGTGACGCGCCGGTTGAGCTGGTGCCGGGGCACGGCGGTCAGCCTGCCGGTGCGCCGGTCCTCCTCGACCACGACGGCGGACAGACCGTGGGCCGCCCAGGCGATCTCGACCTGGTCGCGGGTCGGGTTGGCGGCGTCGTAGCCGCGGAACATCAGGACCTCGTCGGTGTACTCGTGGTTCGCGACGAGCAGCTTGCGGCCGCGCTCGCCCTGGAGCGGGAGCAGCGCGAGGAAGTCGTTGTTGTAGCCGAACTGCCCGGCCTGCGCCTTGGCCGTCTGGCGCTCGGGGTCGAAGGCGGGAGCGCCGCGCAGGATCGGCTCGCCCCAGCGGATGACGACGTTCTGCTTGTACCCGTCGGGGACGGTCACGGCGTCGGCGGTGTTGGGCGCGACGGAGGTGTAGCGCAGACCGCGGGCGGCCTTGGGCCTGGTCTTGGACCCGGCGGACCCGGCGGCGTCGGCCGACCCGGCGGCGTCGGCCGACGTGGCCGCGGCGGCGGGCCGGGCGGTGCCGAGCGAGACGGCCGTACCGGCCGCGCCGGCCACGGAGACGACGGCGGCGGCCCTCATCACCGAGCGACGGCTGAGCGCGCTCGCGATCACGTCGCCCACGTACTCGTTGGTGCTGGTGTTCGGCACCTCGTGGAAGCAGGCGTCGCCACAGCGGAACCGACAGGTCAGGGCGGAACGGCCGCCGGGATGCGAGCCGATCATGGGCAGCAGCTTGCGCACAGCGCGCTCCTCGATGCTCTTATGTGCCTTTTGGGTGTGAGCGCGACGCTAGAGGGGCGTGTGTTCGAGAACGGGGACGTCAGGTGAACAGAGAGTGAACCTGCGGCAGTTGAGGCGGTATTGACAGCGCGGGGTGGCGGGGATAGAGAAAGGCCCCTGCCCCACCCCAAGATCGCCACGCCCGGCCGCTAACCTTACGTGTCCGTCCTGGCCAGGGATTGACGGGCTTCAACTCACCCGAAGGGTTGCGCACATGGGCATTCTCTCTCTCCTGCGGAATGCGTTCAGCCGCTCACGCAAGGGGCGCGACACGGTTCCTTCGCAGGAGGCGGAGCGGGATTCCGCCCCGGAGGACACCTCCGCGGCGGCGGCCGAGGGGGCCGCGACGCAGCCGGCCGCCGAGCCGAGGGTCCCGGCCCCGGCGACCGAGCCCGCGACGACGACCACGACCCCGACCTCCTCCGTCGCCGACGAACTCGTCTCCGCGGCCTTCGACAACGTGACGGTGCCGAAGCCGCGGGGCGGCGACACCGCCGAGGGGAAGCCGGACGCTCCGGAGGCTGAGGCGGACACTGCGGCCGAGGTCACGCCGAAGACCGAGACCACGCCGAAGACTGAGGCGTCGACCGAGGTCACGCCGAAGGCCAAGCCTGAGCCCGAAGTGCAGGCCGAGGCGAAGACGGAGCCACCAGCGGCCGAGCCGACGCCGGCGGCCGAGGCGGAGACCGGGGCGGATACCGAGGTCAGAGTGCCGACCGAGGCGGAGACCGAGGTGCCCGCCGAGGCGGAGACTCCGGTGGTCGAGGCCGAGCCGAAGCCGGTCTCCGAGACCACCGACGAGACGGAGGCTGCTGCGCCGGTCACAGAGGCGAAGCCGAAGGCAGAGGCGGAAACCGTCGTCGAGCCCGCCCCGGTCGTCGACGTTGAGCCCGCCGCGGCTGAGGTGGAGGCTGAGGCAGACACGAAGGGCGTCGCCGACGAGGAGTCGGCCGCCCCGGTCGCCGGAGCCGCGCCCGAGCCGGTGGTCGAGGCCGCGCCCGAGGCGGCGGACACCGCCCCGGAGCCGAAGGCGGACGCCGAGCCGGACCCCGTCACCGAAGCCGAGCCCGAGGCCACCGAGGCGACTGCCGAGGAGCCCGTAGCGGAGGTGAAGCCCGAGGCCGCGGCCAAGGCCACAGCGCCGGCCGAGCCGAAGGCGGAAGCCGAACCGGACCCCGTCACCGAAGCCGAGCCCGAGGCTGCGGCCGAAGACGCTGCGCCGGCCGAGCCGAAGGCCACGGAGGAGCCGGAGGCTGCCACCGAGCCCACCCCGGAGCCGGAAGGCACCCCGGAGCCGGCCGTCGCCACCGAGCCGGAAGCCACCCCGGAGCCGCACGCCACCCCCGAACCGGTCGCCCCCGAGCCGGCCGTCGCCACCGAACCCGCAGCCGCCGAACCGGTCGCCACCGAGCCCACCGAGCCCACCGAGACCCCGGACCTCGTCCTCGTGGCCGATGAAGCCACCCCCGAAGCCGCGGTCGCCGACGGCGCGGATGCCCCACAGGTGGCACCCGCGGCCGACGACGAAAGCGGTACGGGTGGCGCGGGCGGGAAGACGGACGCGGCCGACGGCGGTGCCGAGGCCGTGCCCGCCGGCCTCCGCACCGCCTACGACGCCGCCCACGACGTACTCGGCAAGCAGAACCTCGCCTCCGCCCGCGCCAAGGTGTACCTCGTCCTCGACAGGTCCGCCTCGATGCGCGGCTACTACAAGGACGGCTCCGCCCAGGCCCTCGGTGAGCAGACGCTCGCCCTCGCCGCCCACCTCGACCCCGAGCAGCCCCCGACCGTCCCCGTCGTCTTCTTCTCCACGGAACTGGACGGCACCGGCGACCTCACCCTCGACGCGTTCGAGAACAAGGTCGACGACCTGCACGCCGGCCTCGGCCGCATGGGCCGTACCAGCTACCACGTGGCCGTCGAGGAGGTCCTCGCCCAGCACCAGAAGGCGGCACCCGGCACCCCCGCCCTCGTCGTCTTCCAGACCGACGGCGCCCCGGACGCCAAGACCCCGGCGAACCAGGCACTCGCGGACGCCGCGAAGAACCACCCGGCCGTCCACTTCGCGTTCGTCGCGTTCGGCGACCCGGAGAACAAGGCCTTCGACTACCTCCGGAAGCTGAAGACGCCCAACACGTCCCACTTCCTGGCCGGCGAGACCCCGCGCGAACTCACGGACGCCGAGGTCTACGAGGGCATCCTCGCCACCTGGCGCCCGTAGCGCCGCACGCGCTCGCACCACCCCGTGCCGCCCGCCTCCCACCCGTGAAAACGGGAGACGGGCGGCACACCCGTGTCGGCTAGGATTTCAAGACTCACGACATCGACCGACCTGGGAGCATCCCCCGATGGCTCGACACCTCATCACCAGCGCCCTTCCGTACATCAACGGGATCAAGCACCTGGGCAACATGGTGGGGTCCATGCTCCCGGCGGACGTGTACTCCCGGTACCTCCGCCAGCGCGGCCACGACGTCCTGTACATCTGCGCGACGGACGAGCACGGCACCCCCGCCGAGCTGGCGGCGAAGGAGCGGGGTCTCCCGGTCGACGAGTTCTGCGCCCAGGCGCACGACGCGCAGAAGGCGGTCTACGACGGCTTCGCGCTCGCCTTCGACTACTTCGGCCGGAGTTCCTCCCCGCAGAACGTCGAGATCACCCAGCACTTCGCGCGCCGTCTGAAGGAGAACGGGTTCATCGAGGAGCGGGCCATCCGCCAGGTGTACTCGCCCGCCGACGGCCGCTTCCTCCCGGACCGCTACGTCGAGGGCACCTGCCCGCACTGCGGGTACGACAAGGCCCGCGGCGACCAGTGCGAGAACTGCACCCGCGTCCTGGACCCGACCGACCTGATCGACCCGCGCAGCGCCATCTCCGGCTCCACCGACCTGGAGGTACGCGAGACCAAGCACCTCTTCCTCCTGCAGTCCAAGCTGCAGCACGAGGTCGAGGCCTGGGTGGCGGCCCACGAGGAGGAGTGGCCGCACCTGTCGTCCTCCATCGCCCGCAAGTGGCTGAACGAGGGCCTGCACGACCGCGCCATCACCCGCGACCTGGACTGGGGCGTCCCGGTCCCGGCCGACACCTGGCCGGAGCTGGCGGCGGAGGGCAAGGTCTTCTACGTCTGGTTCGACGCCCCGATCGAGTACATCGGCGCGACGAAGGAGTGGTCGGACGCCGCCCCGAACGGCGAGAAGCGCGACTGGAAGTCCTGGTGGTACGAGGCCGACGGCGGCGACCACCCCGTCCGGTACACGCAGTTCATGGCGAAGGACAACGTCCCGTTCCACACGGTGATGTTCCCGGCCACCGAGCTGGGCATCCGCGAGCCGTGGAAGAAGGTCGACTACGTCAAGTCCTTCAACTGGCTGACGTACTACGGCGGGAAGTTCTCGACCTCGCAGAAGCGCGGCGTCTTCACCGACCAGGCCCTGGAGATCCTGCCGGCCGACTACTGGCGGTACTTCCTCATCGCCAACGCCCCCGAGTCGGACGACTCCTCCTTCACCTGGGAGCACTTCACCGCCACGGTCAACAAGGACCTCGCCGACACCCTCGGCAACTTCGTCAACCGCGTCCTGTCCTTCTCCCGCAAGCGCTTCGGCGACGAGGTCCCGGCGGGCGCGGTGGCGGGCGAGGCGGAAACCCGTCTCGGTGAGGAGATCGCCCGTCTGCTCGCCGAGTACGAGGCGCAGATGGAGGCCCTGCAGTTCCGCAAGGCGTCGGCCGCGCTGCGCGCCCTGTGGTCGGCGGGCAACTCCTACCTGGAGGAGAAGGCCCCCTGGCTGGAGATCAAGACCGACCAGGACGCCGCAGCCCTCACCCTGCGCACCGCCATGAACCTCATCCACCTGTACTCGGTGGTCTCCGAGCCCTTCATCCCGGCGTCCTCGGCCGCCATGCGCGCCGCCTTCGCCCTGAAGGACGACACGGCGGCCTGGGTGACGGCGGAGGAGGCCAAGACCCTCGCCTTCGTCCCCGCCGGCACGCCCTTCACGGTCCCCCCGGTCCTCTTCGCGAAGCTGACCGACGAGGACCTGGAGACTTACAAGGAGCGCTTCGGCGGCACGCCCGAGCAGTAGCGGCCCGCCCGAGCAGTAGGGGAGCCGGTCGCCCCGCCCGTCCTCCGTGTGCCGCGCCGCCCGCCGGGTCACTCCTCGGTCGGCACGCAGAGGACGGGAATGCGCGACAGATGCAGCAGCTTGTGCGGGGTCGAGCCCAGCAGGGCCCCGCGCATCGGGCTCTCGCCCCAGGTGCCGACCACGATCAGCCGTGCCCGGTGGCGCGTGGCGGCGTCGATCAGCGCGAGCGCCGGCTTCTGGTCGATGATCTCGACGGTGGCCGGTACGCCGGCCTCGTCCGCCGCCGCGACGGCGTGTTCGAGTGCGACGCGTCCGGCCTGGTGCAGGGCCTCGCGATGGGTCCGGTACTCGTCCCCCCTGCCGCCCGGGGCCTCCGCTCCGTACACCAGCACGAGGGGTTCGGCGTAGGTGCCGGACACCTCGATCGCGACCCGCAGCGCGCGCAGGGCACCCGGCGACTCGTCGTAGCCGAGAACGATCGCCATCAGGCCTCCCTGCCTTTGCCGTGAACGAGGTCGGGGTCGGCCACACCCGGGCGTTCCGACCAGAAGGCCGGCTTCACCAGGCGCAGGACGACCATGAGCACCACCCCCGTGAGCGCGATGCCGATACCGATGACGAGCGGTGGACCGAGGCCGAACCACGAGACGCCGCTGTAGGAGTTCGCAGGGTCGGACATGTCGGAGACCGACTCGACCAGCAGCCAGACGAGCAGTCCGGCACCGGTCAGCGGGCCGAGGCCGATGAGCAGGAAGTGGCGGACACTTTCGGTCAGATGGCGGCGGTGGTAGACCGCGCAGGTGACGCCGGTGAGCGCGTAGTAGAAGGCGATCAGCAGGGACAGCGCGGTGAGCGAGTCGTACAGCGCGTTCTCGCTGATCTCGTTGACGACGACATACCAGGCGATCGCGATGGCGGCGACCCACCAGGTGCTCACGTCGGGTGTCCGGAAGCGTGGGGCGATGTGCCCGAAACGCGCGGGCAGCGCGTGCCGACGGGCCATGGACAGTGCCGTGCGGGACGCCGGGATGATCGTCGTCTGGGTCGACGCCAGTGCGGACGTCGAGACGGCGAGCAGGACGACCCAGTCCCAGCCGCCCATCACCTCACCGGCGAGCAGCGCGAAGATGTACTCCTCGTCGTCCGCGTTGTCGGTCAGATAGGCGGTTCCGGCGTAGGCGACGACCGCGTAACCGACCGACACGTAGGTCACCAACAGGATGACCGTGGACCAGACGCCCGCCCTGCCGGGTGCGATGGCGGAGTTCTCCACCTCCTCGGTGAGGTTGACCGCCGACTCCCAGCCCCAGTAGATGAACACGCCCAGCAGCAGGGCGCCGGTGAGGGCGGAGCCGCCGGGTCCGAAGGGGTCCAGCCAGCTGATCGACGGGTCGACGGAGTCGAGGGTGCCGGTGGCGGCGTAGACGCGGTAGAGCGCGACGACCGCGAAGGCGAGGAGGCAGACGACCTGGGCGAGGATGAGGACGTTCTGCACCTTGGCCGACAGGTCGGTGCCGATGACGCAGACGGCCGTCATGACGAGGATGAGCAGCACGGTGAGCAGCTGGCGTACGACGTCGTCATCGACCCAGCCGTCCAGGCCGAAGGCGAGCAGGGCGAAACTCACGGCGACGTCCGCCAGCGAACCGACCACCAGGACCCCGGTCATCGTGATGGCCCAGCCGCCGAGCCAGCCGGCCCACGGTCCCATCGCCCGGGTGACCCAAGAGAAGGTGGTGCCGCAGTCCTGGTCGACCTTGTTGAGGTAGTAGAACGCGGACGCGATCAGCAGCATCGGTACGAACGAGGCGACCATCACGCCGGGCGCGTAGACGCCCACGAGTGCGACGACCGGGCCGATGACCGCCGCCAGTGAGTACGCGGGAGACGTGGAGTTGAGCCCGATGACGAGCGCGTCGACGAACCCGATCGCGTCGGGCTTGAGCCCGCTCGGAGGCCCGTCGGGCGGGCGGGCTGCGTCGGCGGTGTCGTCGGCCATGATCGGTCCCTCGCTCCGGCTGGTTGCGGATGTGATCCAGACAACAGGGGGCTAAGGGACTTTCTACGCTATTCGGACCCGCTCGTGACGTCCTCACGCATGCCCCACGGCGAGCCGTACTCCGTGAGCAGGTCGAGGAACGGCCGGGGAGGCAGCGCCTCGGGGCCGAGGACCCCGCTGCCGTGCCAGGCTCCGGAGGCGATGAGTTCGAGGGCGACCACGGGGTTGATCGCGGTCTGCCAGACCACGGCCTGGGTGCCGTACTCCCGCATCGACCACTGGTTGTCGACCACGTGGTAGAGGTACACCTCGCGGGGCCGCCCGTCCCGGGTGCCCCTGACCCAGGTGCCCGCGCACGTCTTTCCGCGCATACGGTCCCCGAGTCCGGCCGGATCGGGCAGACAGGCGGCGACGACGTCCCGCGGGGAGACCGCCGCCCTGCCGCCTTCCGTGTGCACCGTGACCGGGTCGGTCCGGTCGAGCCCCAGCTTGTGCAGGGTCTTGAGCACGCCGATGAACTCGTCCCCGAGCCCGTACTTGAAGGTGACCCGCTTGGCCCGCAGCCACCGGGGGACCAGCAGCACCTCCTCGTGCTCCACGTTGACGCACTCCACCGGCCCGATGCCCTCCGGGAAGTCGAACACCTCCGGCTCGCTGAAGGGCGGTGTGGTGAACCAGCCCCTCCCCTCCTCGTAGACGACCGGCGGGTTCAGGCACTCCTCGATGGTCGTCCAGATGCTGAAGGAGGGGGCGAAGCCGTAGCCGTCGACGACCAGGTCCGCGCCGTCCCGGATGCCGATCTCCTCGATCCCGCCCTCGTCGAACAGTTCGTCGGCGGCGTAACGGGCGAACACGTCCGACAGGCCCGGCTCCACGCCCATGCCGACCAGCGCGAGCCGGCCCGCCCTCTCCCACTCGGCGGCCCGTTCGAACTGCGCATCGCCCAGCTTGACTCCGCACTCCTCGTAGGGGCGGGTCGGGTGCGGCCGGGACAGGGACATCGCCATGTCGAGGTAGTGGGCGCCGTGGGCGAGCGCCGCGTCGAACAGCGGCAGGACGAACCGTGGATCGGTGGCGTTGAGCAGTACATCGCAGTGATGCTCGGCGAGCGCGGCCCGCACGGCGCCGGTGTCCGACGCGTCCAGCCGCACCGGCGTGAACCTGCCCCCGTCCTCCCCGAGCGCCGCGACGGCCCCCTCCGCCCGCGCGGGGTCGTAGTCGGCCACCGCCATGTGCTCGAAGAACGCCCGCCGGGCCGCGATCCGCACGACCGCACCCCCCACGCCTCCGGCCCCGACCATGAGAACTCGCACAGCGCGACACCCCTTCATCCGGCCCGTCGTGCTCGTCCCGTCGGTGGCGGAATCACTCCCGCGCCCGCCCGGCGCACCGGGACGAAGTCAGCCGAATTCTCCCGTGAAGGGCCCGATTCGGCCATTCCTCACGCACCGCACGATCGATTCCGGTCCGGGGATGCCCGACCCCACGATCGGCGTCCCGGCACACGGCGGTCATCTCCTGCCCCGCACGCCGCCCCGGGGAGAAGAGGCGAGGCTTCCGCTCGGGGCACATACGAGGAAGAGGTGCAGCAAGGCTTGCACACTCCGGAGGCGAAGAAGCGCAGGGCTGCCGTTCGGAAAGCCAAGACGAAGGCACGGGCTGCCGCGCGCATCGCCCGGAGCACTGGAGACGCGTTTGCCGATGAACTCTTCCCCCAGCCGGACGCCCTCTTCAGCGTCCTGCTGTCCCCCGCGCCACGCGGCGCCCGCCTCGCCCGGCTCCTCACCACGGAATGGCTGCGCACCTGGGACCCGCCGTACGACGTCGCGACACCGCCGAACACCCGTCGCCGAACTCGCCGCGAACGCCACCACCCACGGCCGCCTCCCCGGCCGGACTTCCGCCTCGTCCTCCACACCCGGGACAACACCCTCCGCATCGAGGTGACGGACACACGCGGCGACGACCTCCCGCCCCACCGTCGCCCGTCCCCCGAACTCGACATGCTCGCCCTGCCACCGGAAGCAGTCCCTACGTCGCATCCCGACCACACATGCTTCGATGCGAACGGCGCGCTTCCCGAATCACAGAGCAGCCCGGCGGTCCGACACACCACCATGACTGGAGGTGGGCATGGGTTCGTATGTCCTCTTCGGCGTTAGGGCGCAGGTTCGAGCAAGTTCGCGTCCTGTGACTCCAGGCTTCCGGAGTTTTCTGTGCCGCACGGCACGGCGGCGTCCGACGCCGCCGTACTCATCGTCGCGGAGCTGAGCGTCAACGCCGTGTTCCACGGAAGGGTCCCGGGGCGGGACTTCGCGCTGCGGCTCGTCCACGAGCCCGCCGCCGCGCTCCTACGTGTCGAGGTGTCCGACACCCACCCCGCCCTGCCGGATCCCTGGACCCGTCCACCGACTCCGACAGGCCGGAGACTGATCTTGGTCGAGGCCCTGGACTCCCGCTGGTTCGACCGACCGCACCCCACCCGAGCAATCATCCTTATGCCGGCGCAGTAGCTGTTGCCCGTGACTGCAGCAGACGGAAACCCACGCGCGTCTGTTGGCGTCTACTGGACGGGGCTTGGGCTGGCCGATTCGCCGCTGGGCGATAGCAACACAGTGCTTCCAAATCGGAATGCCCTGATAAGAGCTGACACGAGCGAGAGGCATTTTTCAGGCGGGTCCTCAGCACAGGGGCGATGCGTTCTCAGGCTGTGAGCAGGGTGATTGCAAAGTCGTGGTGATCTCGCCCAGACCCGTCCCACGGGCAGAAACCACCCGCACCGGAGCACCCAAACGGGCGGCGTGATCCACGACAACTCCCGCCGCTGCCGAGCCCGCGCCCGTCCAGTACAAGGTCCGGAACTGCGACGGCTGTGACCGCGGCTTCCATTCGCCCGGCCCCGGCGCACGGTGCCGCGACTGCCGCGAGCGCCCCGGCGGGAATCCCGGCCCGGTACACGGTCCCCTGGAAGGGGTGCGGTGAGCGGAGAGAGCCTGCTCGCCCCTCGCCGGATACTCTGGCCGACGGCGTCATGCGCCTCGCGTGCGGTCGGGCGGGGCGGACGATTTGATCAGCGGGGCGGCCGCGGAGCCCACGGGGCCCGGGGAGCGTACTCGCACCCCGGGCCCCTCTGCGCGTGTCCCGGACCCCTTCCTGATCGGGTCCGGGACACCTTCCCGGCCTCAAGGTGGCGCCCCCGGCCAGGAGTTCATGGGGGCTACGGCAGGAGGCCGGCGCCCGCGGCCGACGTACCCGTGCCCGTCAGGTCGGTCAGCAGGTTCGTCACGGAGGCCTGGAGGCCGGCGGTCAGGGCCGGGGTCCAGTTGACCGTGGTCTTGAGCTTCTTCGACGAGTTCGCGGTGTTGTACGCGGCGACGAGTTCGGTGGCCTTGCCGTTGACGACGTTGCCGGTGCCGGCGAGCGAGCCCGTGCCGTCACCGCTCAGCAGCTTGGCGACCTTCGCGTCGGCCGGGATCCTCCAGACGTTGCGCTCGGCGACGACCTGGGCCTTGGCGCGGGAGTCGATGCTGTACCTGGGGGCGTAGCCGTTGACCGTGGTCGTGTCGTACACGTTGTTGTAGAGGTGTATCTGGCCGATGCGGGCCAGGGGCGCCCGCTGCACGATCCCCTTCCACACGTTGTGGTGGATCGTCACGCGCAGCTTGCCGGTGGAATCGGTGTCGCTGGAGCCGATCAGCATCGTCTTGTCGTGGTTCAGGAACTGGTTGCGCTCGACGGTCACCAGGTCCGAGCCGTTGGTGATGTCGAGGGCGCCGTCGTGGACCTGGTACTTGCGGCCGAAGTGGGTCGCCTCGGTCTTGTCGAAGGTCGGCGCGTCGGTGAACGTGTTGTGGTCCGCCCAGACGTTGGTCGCGCCGCGCAGGGTGACCGAGTCGTAGTTGGAGTTCCACTCACCCGACGAGCCGTCGGTCGGGTCCCAGGCCGGGAAGCAGTCCTGGGTGTCCGCGAAGGTGAGGTTGCGGATGATGACGTTCTTGACGTTCTGGACCGTCAGGCTGCCACCGAGGATGCCCGCCTTGGTGCCGGGGACACCCACGAGGGTGGTGTTGGCGGGCACCTTGAAGACGATGTTCTTCTTCTGCTTGGTCTCGGCGGCCTCGCGCGCGGTCTCCTGCGCGCCCTTCGGTGCCTTCTTGCCGTAGGTCGACGGGTCGAACGCCTTCAGGTAGGCGGAGAGCGAGTAGCCGGTGCCCGAGGCGTAGTCCACGCAGGTCAGCTTCTTGCCGGAGTCGCTGGTGTTGGCGTCGATCATGCCCTTGATCTTGATGATCCGGGGGGTGGTGTCGGTGGCGGAGCCCAGCGCCTTCACGAGCTGTGCCCGCGTCGACACCGTGAAGGTGTGCGCCGCGTCGGCCTTCGCACCGCCGGTCGTACCGGAGCCGGACGCCGCCCAGCCGTCCTTGGCCGGCAGCACCTGGTGGTACAGGTCCACGGGGTCGGCGCTGGCGTTCATCACGAGGACGCCGGCGCCGACCGCGGCGGCCACGGCGGCGGCGGAGACCACGAGGGTCCGGCGCTTGCGGAGGGACCGGCGGTGGGACGGGCGCGGGGAGGCAGAGGCCACGGATGAGTCCTTACGTAACGTACGTGGTGCGGGGGAACACGTGGTTCGTGTGGAGCCCCCGTGAAGGGGGTTCCGACTCATGTGTGGTCACCGGGTGGTGAAAGGTTGCCGCCTGATTCCGAGAACAGGGACGGGAGTTGGCGCGCCCGGCTCGCCCCCGCCGTGCCGGCCGGCGATGGACGGCCGCCCGGTCGGGAAGCAGTCGCGTACTCCTGCGGGTCTACGGTGCTACGGCTGCGGCGTCGGCGTTGCCAGCGGTTCCCAGGGCTCGTCCCAGACGTAGGTACCGCCCATCGTGTCGCCGTGCGTCTCCCAGACGCTGCCGGTCGTGGTCAACACCTTCACCCAGGCGCCGTTGCCCTGGGCCGCGATGCAGATCGAGCAGGCGGTGGCGGGGACGTTCTGGGCCTACCGACGGCCAGGTCGTTCGTGAGGTCCGTCCACACGTAGACGCCCCGCGGCTGCGGCGTCGGGTTGATGTTCCGGCGCCCCGCGTACGCCCGCCCGCTGGTGAGTATTCCGGCGGACAGGAGAGGCCCCGAGGGCGCCATGCCCTCACCGTCCGCACGACTCGGGAACGAGCCTTCGGCAGCCGAGTTGCGTCGCGACCGCTCCACTGCCACACGCGCCTACTTGATGTGGTCCAGCACCTCCTGGAACTCCTTCGTCGGGGAGAACTCCACCAGTTCGACGTCCTCCAGGGCCTCCGGGGAGTGGCCGGGGCTCCAGTAGTAGGCCTGTCCCGCCTCGTAGTAGTCCTCGCCCTCCTTGGTGCGCATCCGCAGCCGGCCGCTGACGACGAAGCCCCAGTGGGGGCACTGGCACAGGTCGTCGGGCAGGCCCTTGAGGGCCGGGGTCATGTCGATGCCCTGGGGGAGCTTGAGGAAGGCGACGCTCATACCGCCGCCCATCTCCTGGATGCGCACCTCGAGGCCGTCGCCCTCGATCTCAACCGGGGCTTCCGCCCGCGTGACTGCCGTCATGATTCCTCCACGGCCGATCCACCGCGGGGCCTCGGGAATCTCCGTACGAGGATCCGCTCTCTCGGGAGCCCCGCCACTTCCAGTCTGCGGCCGTCCTGCGCACACCTCGAATCGGGGTGACATGCGTCACGACCGAATTGCGCCGCGATAGAGCTGATCGCCCCGCTTTTCCAGGGCGACAACGCACTCTCCCTTGTATCTATCGACCATTTCGGCCACCGGGTACCGAATCGAACCGGTGACTGAGATCTGCGGCGTCGACCCGAGCCGTCGGCGCGCAACGGCTTTCTGCCTGGTCCCGGACGGGTGTTGGCGCCGGGACGGGTGCGCCGGGGGCACGCTTCACCGACACCGGAGCACTTACGCATCGTTACCGGAACCGCACCTGGAGTAGTACACGCGTTCGTTGCCTGGTGTGCTCGACGGTCCCCATAATGACCGGGCTCGCCAGGGCCACGGCCACGGCCACCGAGGTCGCGACGCCGTCGGACCGAAGTCGGACCAGTCTGTGAGGCCATGCATGAGCAGTCACCGCCGGAAGAGGGGCGCCCCGAAGACCTCGGCCCGCAACGCCGCGAAGGCGAAGCGCCCGGGTGCCGGACGCCGGAGGGCTGTCATAGCCGCGGCGGTCGTGGTGGCCGTGGGTGCCGTGGGCGCCACCACCGTCGTCGCGAGCGGTGCCGGAGCCGGCGGCTGGCGCGATACGGCTGCCTCCTGGTGGGGCGGCCAGAAGTCCGACCCCGCCCCCGACCCCACACCGTCGGACACGCCCTCGGAGCAGGAGCGGGCCTCCGTCGCGGACGCCCCGGCCTCCCCCACCCCGTCCCGCACCCCGAACAAGCGCCGGTCCAGCCCCACGCCGAGCGCGTCCCCCTCGAAGAAGGCCGACCGGCCCGCCGAGAAGCCGGCGGACACCGCCGACAAGCCGACCAGGCCCGCGACCACCCCGAACCCCGCGAAGGCGAAGGCCACGCCCGCCCCCGCCGCGACCAGCGCGGACTCCGGCCCCACGGACCGCGTCCTGCAACTGGTCAACGCCGAGCGCGCCAAAGCGGGTTGCTCGCCGGTGACCGTGGACGCGAAGCTCACCAAGGCCGCGCAGAACCACAGCCAGGACATGGCCGACCACACGAACATGTCCCACACCGGTTCCGACGGCTCCTCCATGACCGACCGCCTCGGCCGCGTCGGATACGCCTACCGATCGGCGGGCGAGAACGTCGCCGCCGGATACGGCACCGCCGACAGCGTCATGGACGGCTGGATGAACAGCCCCGGCCACAAGGCCAACATCCTCAACTGCGGCTTCAAGGAAATAGGCATCGGCCTGGCGGGCCCGGGCAACTACTGGACCCAGAACTTCGGCACCCCCGCGTAACGACGCCTCGCCGGGCTGCACGCATGACGGCGTGAACGTTTCGTCGCCCCTCGAAAGACCGACGGGGAGGACTTCATGCTCGCCGTCGAGGTGCAGGGCGAGCGGAAGCCGGGCAAGGAGATGAGCTGGCCGTACTACGTCTCGTATCTCCAGTCCAAGTACCGGCTGCCCGTGCTCCTGCTCGTCGTCTGCCAGGACCGGCGCACCGCCAAGTGGGCGTCGGGGCCCTTCGACTGCGGCACGCGAGGCTGGATCACACAGCGCACCCATCCCATGGTCGTCGGACCGGACAACCTTCCAGTGATCACTGACGCGAGGACCGCGGCGAACAACCTCGCCATGGCCGCCTTCTCCGCCCTGACCCACGCCCGAAGCGCCCGGATCAACGACATACTGGACGCGATGGGCCGCGCCCTGCAGGCGACGGACGGGAAGGCGGTCGACTACTTCTACGAGTTCCTGGAAATCAACCTGCGGGGTACCCCCGCAGGAGAAAAGTGGAGGGACATCATGAGCTTCGTCAGCTACTTTCCCGGTCGTGGAACAGTGCGCGAGACGGCTTACCTGGAGGGCGAAGCCAAAGGCGAGGCCAAAGGGGTCCTGCGCGTCCTCGAAGTACGCGGCATCCCCGTCACCGAGGACCTCCGTGAACGCATCACCACGTGCACCGACCTCACCCTCGTCAGTGCCTGGCTCGACCGGGCGGGTACGGTCGAGCGCGCTGAGGACCTGTTCGCCGACCGTGCTGCGCAGACCTCGGGCGAGCGCTGAGCCGGCACCGACGCGAACGCCCGCTGCGAAGCAGCCCCGGCCGGGTCCGCCCCCGCGCGTGGCCGGAGGCTTCCGCCAGCCCCGGTCGCCGCCCCCTCTCGGTCCCCGAAGCCGCCCTCCGGTGCCTCGCCCGCCGTGACCGTGGCGATCTTCTTCGCCGAGCCGAGCTTGCCGGAGCCGGCCAGGCCGCCGGTGTCGGTGCGATGGCGGCCAGATCGGCGACCACGAGAAGGGGCTGGTCCATGGCGGAAGACGATCCGGGGTGAGCCTTCGAGCTTGCTTTGCCTTCCCTCGAGCGAAGTTGAGAAGTCGTGGCAGCCGACGGCCGGTGAAGCCCACGGCCGGTGCAACCTGTCGGCTTTCGCCGCGTGTTGTGAAACGACTGTGGAGACCCGCCAGTACGTGAGCTTTCAAGATTATTACCGGTGAGTCGTCTGTGACATTGGGGTCCTCGGGGGATCGAGATTTCTCAGATCGATCGACATGGACCACAGTTGACGCACCTTCACATACGCCCGAGAGTCGCGGTCACCCTGCTGGCACCGCTGCTCGCCGGAACCATGACCGTCACCGCGGTCATCGCTCCCACCTTCGCCGCCGATGCCGGTTCCGCCCCGAGCGGCGGACGTCCCGACGCCGACACCTACATCGTGCAACTCGCCGATCCGCCCGTCGCCGCGTACGAGGGCGGACTGCCCCGGCTGAAGCGGACGGCGCCCACGGCGGGCGGACGGCTCGACGCGGACTCCGCCAGGGTCCGCACGTACGTGGCGCATCTGGACGACCGCCGGGAGCAGGTCCTCGACGCCGTGCCGGGGGTGGAGTCGCTCTACGACTACGCCTACACGATCAACGGCTTCGCCACCGAACTGACCGGCCGGCAGGCGGCGAAGCTGGTCGCGACGCCGGGCGTCGTCTCGGTGACCCGCACCACGGTCGTCCAGCTCACGGACGCCTCCCCGGACCACGGGCCGGGGACGGAGACCGACAGCCGGACGGAGACGTACGTACGGGTCGAGGCCGACAGGACGGGGGCCGTGAGCGGCGACGAGGTCGAGGTCCCGGCCCCGGCTCCCGGCCCCGCTCCCGCCGCTCCTCTCGCCCCGGGAGCCCAGCGGTCCGCGCTCACCAAGTCCGCGGCAGTGGCAGCGGAGGCGGCGGAGACAGGCACGGACACCGACGCCGAGAGCACGAGGCGCAACCCCTGCTTCTGAGGGGCGCGGGGAACTGCGCGAGAAGCCCCACCGGCCCCGCACCCGCCCAGGAGCCGCCCCCCTGCCGCGCACCAACGCGCGCCCCGCGCCGAGCGACCGTACCGTCGGACGCGGGACCGGCCGGGGCGGTCGGCCCCAAACCCCTGCCGCCCCGCTTTCCCCCGATGGAGTGGCAGAGCGCTCCTTGAGCCGTCGCGCACTCCGGCGCCTGCCGTACAAGTGGCGGCGGCGGCAGGGAAGTTGGCACGAAGAGGGGAACGGAACCAGTGGTGGGACGAGGTCCGGTGCCCGGCCGGGGCAGGTTGCGCGCGACGACGGCAGCGGCGGCGGCCCTGCTGGCCCTCGCACCGGTGACGGCGCGGGCGGCCGGCCCGTGGCCCACGGCCGTGGAGACGGCCACGGCGACGCCGGCAAGGGCCCCGGGGGCGGGCGCGGCGACCGGGCCGAGCACCACCGGCTCGCTGGCGCCTACGGCCCGACCACCGGAGATCAGCGCCTTCCTGACGATCGTCAACAAAGCGCGAGCCGACGTCGGCGTACCCCCGCTGGTCTGGGACGAGTCCGTCGCCGCGCACGCCCGGCGGTGGGCGCGCGTGCGGGTCGCGGACTGCGAGCTGATCCACTCGAACGGCCGGTACGGCGAGAACCTGGCGAAGGGGTCGCACCCGCGCTACTCCCTCGCGGACGCGGCCCGCCTCTGGCTGGACGAGAGGGACGACTACGACCGTCCCTCCAACGCCTGTGTGCACGACCGGGAGTGCCTGCACTACACCCAGTTGGTCTGGCGGACCTCGACACGGGTCGGCGCGGCCAGGGCCCGGTGCGGGAACGGCTGGACCTATGTGGTGGCCAACTTCGATCCGCCGGGGAACTGGCTGGGCCGCCGGCCGTACTGACCGGTCCTCCGGTGGGGCCGTGATAATTCCTCCATGGCCCCACCCCGGCACCCCGGCGCCTCGGCGCCCCCGAGCCCCGCCGCCTTCGAGGCACACCCGTGAACGGCGTCCCCGACGGGCTCCGTCACCTCCTGGACGACGTGCTGGAGATCGGTGCCCCGTACGCCCTCGCCCTCACCGGTGACCACGCGGCGCAGGCGCACGGGCTCGTCGAGGCGCGGCCGCCCGGCCGGGACCTGGAGGTGGCGACGGAGCACGCGGCCCCGATGCCGGAGATCGCCGCGGCGGTCCGGGCGGGCCTGGCGGAACGCGGCTGGGCGGCGCACGCGGTGGAGACGGCCCCGCTCTCCGCCCGTCTCCTCGTCACCGATCCCACGACGGCGCAGGAACACGTCCTCGACCTGCAGAAGGAAACCCTCTGGCACCCGCCGGTCCGGACGGCGTGGGGCCCGACGCTCTCCCTGGAGGACGTGGTCGGTGCCAAGGTCCGGGCCGTGGCCGACCGGGGCGCCGCCCGCGACCTGATCGCCGTGCACGCGGCCACCGCGCACCGGACCGTCACCGAACTGGAGGAACTGGCCCGGCGCCACACCTCCGCCACGTCCAGCACCTTCGACCTCACCGACCTCCAGTCCCGTCTGGAGGGCACCGAATGGCTCGACGACCGGGAGTTCACTCGCCACGGCCTGGACGCCGAGGCCATCCTGGGACTCCGCCGCTGGGCCCAGACCTGGGCCGACGACATCGCCGAACGCCTCCTTGAAGAGGAGGCACTGGCATCCCCACCGGAGGAGCCCGAGTGAGCAGACGCCGCTACGTCGCCCGAGGAGTCCCCGGCGGCTACCGCGTCTACGACAACCGCCGCCGGGGCCAGGGCCCTTCTGGCAGATCTCCGTGGGAGAAGGCGCGGCGTTCGGTGCGTGCTCTCGGCGTGCCGGGAGTGGGCGGAAGACCTCGTACTGGACGTACGTGGGCTTTCGCCCGGTGCGGCGAGAGTGCGTGCCGGGCGTCGCGACGCCGCGGAGATCTGTCAGAAGGGCCCTGATGGGGCGACCTCTACGAACTCTGCCCGGACGACCTCCTGACCGAGCTGAACGCCGGCAAGGACCCGCAGAGGCTGAGCGCCCTGCTGAAGCGGTACCGAACCCTGAAGCGCTGATCCGCCGTCGAGTCGAGGGCCCCTCCCTCCCATGGTTGCCGGAGGTGGCCCGGCCCGGTGCCCGTTCCCGGCCGACCGGGGGGGTCAAGGGGCGGCGGAGACCGACCTGTTCGCGGTTCCGGAGGCCGCTCGGCCGTCCGCACCACCCGGCCCCGAGTCCATCCCCAGCGCCGCACGGGCCGCCCGTACATGGCGCAGTCCCTCGACCGCCGTGCGCGAGACCCGCGCGTACTCGTCGGGCGTGCGGGCCCGGGCGAGCTCGGCGCGGGCGGTCCGCAGGCGTTCGGCGGCGTCGGTCAGGGACTCGGCCGCGGCTCCGCCCGCCGTGGCCTGGGCGCGTACGTCGATGCCGGCCAGGCTTCCGCCCAGCCGTACGACCCAGCGGTTGGCGTCGGCCTCCGCGTCCAGGCCGGACGACGGGCCGGGGTCCTCCACGGACCGCCGCCGCGCGACGAGCGCGACCACCGCCCCGACGATCAGCAACACCGCCACCAGCACGACCGCCTTCATGGCCTCCTCCAGCTCCCACGTCTCGTCCCGTACGGCCACCGCGCCCCGACGGCCGGTACGTCCCGTAGGGGGTGTACGGGGTGTACGGGTTCCCTCACCCTGTACGTCCCATGACACCCCCTTCCGCTGTGCTCATCCGTCGGAAAACCTGTGCGTCACCTGATGAGTCGCCCAGCGGGTACCCGGCCCGGGCGCGGGTGCACGCCGAAGGCCCGGAACCCGGGGGAGGGTTCCGGGCCAGAGCCGCAGGCCGGACGGGTCAGCTCACCGAGGCGGCCTCCGACTCCGGGACCGAGGCGTCCGGCTGGACGGAGTCGTCCGTGCCGGTGTGCGTGGCCTCCGGGTCGACACCGACCGTGAGGGAGCCGACGACACCCTGGGCGATGTCGTTCTTCTTCCGGTACTTCAGCTTGAGCAGACCACCCTGGACGCCACTGCCGTCGTAGATCGTGTCGTCGTCGAGGGTCGTGCGCTCGGTCGTGGAGGTCGAGTACGGCTCGACCTCGGCGGAGGCGAGCACGGAGTCCTCGTCGAAGAAGAACTGGCCGGTGTGGCAGGTGGTGCCGCCCTCGTAACCGGCGTCCGTCCACTCGCCGTCGACGTGCACCTTCGTGTGGATGTGCACGCAGCGGCCCCGGTACCAGCCCGGGAAGATCGTCTCGAAGGTGACGAGGCCCTGCTTGTCGGTCTTCCAGGTGCCGCGCAGATAGCGGGTGTCACTGGTGGGTTCCTCGTGACCGCCGCCTCCGCCTCCACCGGCCGGCGGCTCACCCGTCGGCACGTCCGTGGGGGCGCCCGTGGGGGCGTCGGTCGGCGGGGTGCCGCCGCCCTCGGAGAAGCTCTCGTAGCCCGAGTAGAGACCGAGCGCGTCACAGTGCCAGATGTCCACGGCCGCGTTGCGGACCGGCTTGCAGGTCTCGGCGTCGATCACCTTGAGGCGGAGGGTGAGGGGGATGCCCTCCTTGTCCTCGGTGATGTCCCGGCGGAGCTTGTCCGCGTCGATGTAGTACGGGCCCTCGGTGGTCTCCGAGGTGAGCTGGTAACACTCCTCGCCGGCGCTCGCGGTGGGCTTCTTGCCTGCCTCGCCGTTCGTGCCCGCGCTGGCCGTCGCGACGACCGCTCCGCCGACGCCCACGGCAGCCATGGCGCCCGCGCCCGCCATGACGACCCTGCGGCGCGTCAGGTCCCGTTTGTGCTTCGGCCCTGAGGCCTTCTCGTTTCCGGTCCGGTTTCCCGTCTGGTTTCCCGTCATGGCCAGGAAATTAGGGAGGCAGGCTGTCAAAGCCGTGGGAAGGGCCTGTGGTTCACCTCGCAGTCGCGTACGGATTCCTGCCTGGACTCCCGCACGGAAGGAGAAGGGGCGCGAAATCGCCGCCCCTTTCCGGCCGCTTCCCAGGCCGGGACTCCGGTCGGACTCACCTGCCGCGTACTCCAAGGCCCCGGCGGGCGACACCGAACCCGAGGCCACCGCCGAGGTGACGGCGGATGCCCGCCGACACGCCCCTGCGACACGTCACACCGGGAAGTCCCCAACGACCTGCCCCAGCACAGGCGAAAGGGGCCGGAAATCGACAGACGATCTCCGGCCCCTTCCCAGAATGCCTGGTGGAAAAGACAGCAGGCCCTACTTCGGCTGGGGCTTGCGCACCGACAGGTGCAGCTCGCGCAGCCGCGCCTCCTCCAGCTCCGTCGGCGCGCCCATCATCAGGTCCTGGGCGTTGCCGTTGAGCGGGAAGGCGATGGTCTCGCGGATGTTGGGCTCGTCCGCGAGGAGCATGACGATGCGGTCGACGCCCGGCGCGATACCGCCGTGCGGCGGGGCGCCGAAGCGGAACGCGCGCAGCATGCCCGCGAACTGCTCCTCGACGGTCTCATGGTCGTAGCCCGCGATCTCGAAGGCCTTGAGCATGATGTCGGGCTCGTGGTTCCGGATCGCGCCGGAGGACAGCTCGACGCCGTTGCAGACGATGTCGTACTGCCAGCCGAGGATGTCCAGCGGGTCCTGGGTCTCCAGGGCCTCCAGACCGCCCTGCGGCATCGAGAACGGGTTGTGCGAGAAGTCGATCTTGCCGGTCTCCTCGTCCTTCTCGTACATCGGGAAGTCGACGATCCAGCAGAACCGGAAGACGCCCTCCTCGAAGTGCCCGGCGCGCTTGGCGGCCTCGACGCGGACCGCGCCCATGATCTTCGAGACCTCGTCGAACTCGCCCGCGCCGAAGAAGACCGCGTGGCCGGCGGCCAGCGACAGGCGCTTGGTCAGCTCGGCGACGTTCTCCTCGGTGAGGAACTTGGCGATCGGACCGGACAGCGAACCGTCCTCGGCCACCCGCACCCAGGCCAGACCCTTGGCGCCCTGCTCGATCGCGTACTCGCCGAGCTGGTCGAAGAACTTGCGCGGCTGGGCCGAGACGTCCGGCACGGCGAGCGCGCGCACGTGCTTGCCGGCGAAGGCCTTGAACTCCGAGCCCTCGAAGACGTCGGTGATGTCCACCAGCTCCAGCTGGGCCCGCAGGTCCGGCTTGTCGGAGCCGTACTTCAGCATCGCCTCACGGAAGGGGATGCGCGGGAAGGGCGAGGTGACGTGCCGTCCGTTGCCGAACTCCTCGAACAGCTCGGTCATGAGCTTCTCGATGGGCTGGAACACGTCCTCCTGCTCGACGAAGGACATCTCCACGTCGAGCTGGTAGAACTCCCCCGGCGAACGGTCCGCGCGCGCGTCCTCGTCCCGGAAGCAGGGCGCGATCTGGAAGTACCGGTCGAAGCCCGAGATCATCAGCAGCTGCTTGAACTGCTGCGGGGCCTGGGGGAGGGCGTAGAACTTACCCGGGTTGAGGCGCGAGGGCACGACGAAGTCGCGGGCGCCCTCGGGGGAGGTGGCGGACAGGATCGGCGTCGCCATCTCGTTGAAGCCGAGGGCCGTCATCTTGTGACGGATGGCGCTGATCACGGCCGTACGCAGCATGATGTTGCGGTGCATGCGCTCGCGGCGCAGGTCGAGGAAGCGGTACTCCAGGCGCCGCTCCTCGTTGACCCCGTCCTCGGTGTTGATGGTGAAGGGGAGCGGGGCGGCGGCGCCGAGCAGCTCGACCTCGCCGACCTCGACCTCGATCTCGCCGGTGGGCAGGTCCGGGTTGATGTTCTCGGCGCCGCGCGAGACGACCTTGCCGTCGACGCGGACGGTCGACTCCTTGGAGATCTTGTCCAGCGCCTCGTAGGCCGGGGTGCCCGGACGGGCCACCAGCTGCGTGATGCCGTAGTGATCGCGGAGATCGATGAAGAGGATGCCGCCCAGGTCGCGCCGATTGTGCAGCCAGCCGCTCAGCCGGACGTCGGTGCCGACGTCAGAGGCGCGGAGCTCGCCGCAGGTGTGGGACCTGTACCGATGCATCGTCGTTCATCCAGCCTTCGCTGATCGGGGATCTGGCGGGTGTCTCACGGCCGGTGTCTCACGGCCGATGTTTCACGTGAAACAAACCCAAGGGTACCGGGCACCCCGAGATCACCTCCCCACCATTTACCGCTGACGGACCGGAGCCCTCCCGCACGAGGGACTCAACCCTGACCGGATACGCACCGTCATAGCCATGGGCAGGACCGCAAGCGGTTACTGTCGCTAGCGTCGATTGCCGTCACCTCCGTCGCCACCGGTCGTGGTCGCTTGTCATGCATCCGGTCACGATCGGTACCCGGTACAGCGCCGGTGGCACGGTCCGATCAGCTGTTCTTAGAGTGGGTCAATGCGCACTGGTGAGCCCCCGCCCACTGTGGGGGACGTCCTGTCCGCCCTCGCGACGGGACTGTGGACCTGGGACAGCGCTGCCGAAACCGTCACGGTGGACGCCGAGGCCGCCCGCCTCCTGGGGCTGCCCGCGGAGCCGACGACCCTCACCCAGGCCGGGGCGCGGTCCCGTCTGCACCCCGTCGACTGGAACGAGATCGTCTCGGTCGTGCAGCTCGCCGTCGCCGAGGACACCCTCGCCGAGGTACGGATCCGGATCATGGACGAACACGGCCGGGTGATCCGTACGGTCCGCAGCCGTTCCAAGCCGACCTTCGACCCGGTGCGCAGGTCCTTCGAGCTGATCGGCACCATCCAGGAGGTCACCGAACCCTCGCCGGCGACCGCCGTCCGCGCGCCGTCCGTCACCGGCGACTGGCGGCGCTCGCGTGAGGCGTTCCTGCTGGACGCGGGCCGGGCGCTGGCTGAGGCACGGTCCACGGAGGAGGTACTGCGGGTCGCGGCGGGCCTGGCGATGCCGGGCTTCTCACCGGACGGGCTCGCCGTGTTCGGGGTGGAGGCCGACCGCCTCACCGTCATCGGCCACCACGGCCACAGCCAGGGCGCCGAGGGCCCCTTCACCCATATGCCGCTGGAGACGGACTACCCGGCCGCCGAGGTGGCCCGCACCGGCCGCGCCGTCTATCTCTCCTCCCCCGAGGACTACAAGGCGCGCTACCCCACGGCCTGGCCGCTCGCCGAGCAGTTCGCCCGGCAGTCGTGGGCCTTCCTGCCGCTGACCGTCGCCGGGCGCACGATGGGCGCGTGGATGGCGGGCTTCACCCACCCCGTCACCTTCACCCCCGACGAACGCTCGGTGCTGACCACCGTCGCCCGCATGCTCGCCCAGGCGCTCTCCCGCGCGGGCGCCGCCGAGACCGAACGCGAACTGACCGACGGCCTGCAGCGCACGATGCTCCCCACACTGGGCCCGGAGATACCGGGCATGAGCGTCGCCGCCCGGTACGTCCCCACCGGCGGCGGGCTCCAGGTCGGCGGCGACTGGTACGACATGATCGCCCTGCCGAGCGGCCGCTTCGCGCTGGTCATCGGCGACGTCCAGGGCCATGACGTACGCGCCGCCGGGCTCATGGGCCAGCTCCGCATCGCCCTGCGCGCCTACGCCTCCGAGGGGCACCCCCCGGACGCCGTCCTCTCCCGCGCCTCCCGCTTCCTGCACGGCGTCACCAACGACTCCGCCGCCCACTTCGCCGACCTGCGCTTCGCGACCTGTCTCTACGTCGAGGTCGACCCGGTGTCCGGCGTACTCGACATCGCCCGCGCCGGGCACCCCGACCCGGTGGTCCGCATGGCCGACGGCACGGTCCTGGTCCGCCCGACCCCGGGCGGCCTCCCCCTCGGCATCGACCCCGACGCCGACTACCCCACGACCCGGCTCGTCCTCGAACCCGGCGAGACCATGCTGCTGTGCACCGACGGCCTCATCGAGACGGGCGGCCACGACCTCGACACGGGCTGGCGCCGCATCCGCACCATCCTGGAATCCTTCGACACGACCCCACCCGGGGCCGACACGGCCGACGGCCCCGGACGGGCCGACGGCCAGGGCCCGGAACGGCCGGCGGCCGGCGGTTCGGGGGGCGAGGAGCCGGGAACCGGCGGATCAGCTGCCACCGGCTCACAGCCCGACGGTGCGGAGACCGCCGGGCCGACCGCCGAAGGGCCGCGGACCGGCGAAGCAGGGACCGGCGTGCTGTCCACCGGTGGGCCGAGGACCACAGGGCGGACGACGGCCGGGGATCCCGGGTGGTCGGGCACCGACCACCCCCAGCCGAACGGCCTCTCGCCCGCCCAGCCCGCGCCGGCCCCTCTCACCCCCACCCACCCCGAGGCGCCGCCGCTCACCCCCACCCCCCAGCCCGCCGGCCTGGCGCCGGGCCGGCTGGAGGCACTGGCGGACGCGCTGGTGCAAGGGGTGCACGGTCCCTCCTCGCATCACACGCCCGGCCCGCTCGCCGACCGGCGGGAGGACGACATAGCGATGCTGCTGCTGTGCCGCAAGAGCGAGCGGCACGACCGCGACGACGACGTACGGCCGCCCGTACGGCGCACCGCACTGACCGTCGCCCAGGCGGAGCCCGAACGCATCGCCGGCGCCCGCCAGCAGGTACGCGAACTGCTCCACGACTGGAACTGCCGCGACCAGGTCGACTCCGCGGTCCTCCTCGTCTCCGAGACGCTCACCAACGTCCTCGTCCACACGGACGCCGACGCCCTCCTCGTCGCCGAGATGACCGGCGACGGCGGCAAGCGCCGGATGCGTGTCGAGGTCACCGACGCCAGCGACGCCCTCCCCCACAAGCGCCACCCCGGCGAACTCGCCTCCTCCGGCCGCGGCCTCGTCCTCATGGACGTACTCGCGGACGCCTGGGGCGTGGACCCCCGCGGCGACGGCAAGAGCATCTGGTTCGAGCTGCACGAGACGGCACCGCCGGACGGCTCGAACGGGCGACCGGTGGACTAGGACCGCACGCGAGGGGCGGCGGGTCCACCGGGTTCGCCCCTGCCCCCCTCCACCGCGTACCGCCCCCTCAGCTCGTGCACCACCCCGAAGGCGGCCGCCGTCAACGGCACCGCGAGCAGCATGCCGAGCACCCCGGCCACCGACGCTCCCGCCGTGATCGCGAGCATCACGACCGCGGGATGCATCTGCACGGTCCGGCTCTGGATCATCGGCATGAGTACATGCCCCTCCAGCATCTGCACCGCGAGAACCACCCCGAGCACCCACAGCGCGATCACCACCCCCCGGTCCGCGAGCGCGACGAGCACGGCCACCGCGCCCGAGACGAACGCGCCGAGATAGGGGAGGTACGCCCCGACGAAGACGAGCGCCCCGAGCCCGATCGCGCCGGGCACGTCCAGGATCAGCAGCCCGACCGTGATGCAGACCGCGTCGATGAACGCGATGAGTGTCGTCCCCCGCATGAACCCCTCGACCCCTTCGAAGGCCCGCCGCGCGATCGCCTCCACCAGGTCCGCGCCCCCGCGCGGCGACATGGACCGGAGCGTGCCCACGGCCCGCTGGGAGTCCCGCAGGAAGAAGAAGACGAGGAACAGCGCGAGGACGGCCATGGCGATGGCCTCACCGACGACACTCACCCCGCTGATGACGTTCGAAGCCGCCGTCCCGCCGAACCTGGTGAGCAACTCCTTCGCGTTGGCGGCCAGATCGTCGAGCGAGGTGCCGGCCGCCCCGGCGTGCGAGGCGAGATCGTCCGCCGCGTTCCGTAGCGAGGCGACGATCTGGTCCCCCGTCTCGATGAGCGCGGCGACCACGACGTACACGGCCCCGCCGACGATCCCGACCACGGCCACACAGGTGAGCCCCGCCGCCACCGAGCGTTGCACCCGCGCCCTGACCAGCCTCCGGTGCAACGGTCCCAGCAGCGCGGTCCCCAGCAGGGCGAGCAGCACCGGGGTGACCGCCGCCCGGAACTCCACGCACAGCCGGACGCCGACGTACCCGACCCCGGCGACGAGCAACAGCACGGCACACCACGCGGCCACACGCCGCACGCCCTCGGGAAGCAACTGCACACCCCCAGAGCACCACGCCCCCGACGACCCTGCCCTGGTATGACGCCCCGGCCGGGTGACACGCAACGCGACCAGTGGCCCGCCCGTGTAATTGCCAGGGACACGCGTCACACCCCCTGCTGCCTGGCTTGCGGAGCGGAGGTATATGAAGACAGGCCCGAAGTCGCCAATCGAGGTTGCGGCTTCGGGCCTCGTCGTACCGTACCGGCCCTCGACCGGCGGCCGCCGCCGAACACTTCACGCGCACGCCACCCGGCCTCGCCTGCAGACCGCCCATGCCATGGCACATCCGGCCGCCCGCGCGCGACCCCGCTCAGTCCCGCTCGTACACCAGCAGCCGCCGTCCATGGGCCCGCTCGTCCGCCACCACGGTGAAGTACCGCTCCAGTACGGCGGCCTTCGTCCTGTCCCGGCCCGCCGTCAGCGGCCTCGCCACCTCGGGCGCGTCGGTGACCAGGAGGATCCGTCGCTCCGCGAGCATCGCGGCGCGGACACGGGCCGGGTCCGCCTCCACCCCCTTCAGCGTCCCGGACCTCGCGGGGCTCCGGGCCAGCGCGATGTCCCGCACCCCCGCGAAGTCGTCGGGGGAGACCAGCGCGGTGTCGCGCCGGGCCGACGGCACGAAGACCACCGCGTCGCCGGGCCGCTTCAGGCGTCGTACGTCCTCGGCGGTCGCGAGGACGTCGTCGACGCGGCTGGCGGGGGACCGTTTGGCGAGCGACTGCGGCAGCAGCGCCACCACCGCGACGGCGACCACCACCGGGACGAGCCACGACGCCGCCTGCGGGAACCGTGGCGGGACGGCCTGGACCGCCGCGCCGAGGGCCGCCCCGATCAGGAGCGCCAGACCCAGCATGCTGGACAGGACATAGCGCTCCAGGAACAGCGGCCGGATCAGGGAGAGCCCGAGCAGTCCGAGCTGCGGCACCGCCAGCAGCGGCAGCGCGACGGCGGCGACCGACAGCCGTCCCGCCCGCGGCCGGTCCAGCAGCGCCCCGAGACCCCCGATCGTCAGCAGGACCGCGGGCCCGATCAACATGTGCCAGGTCAGCGGCGGTATCCAGGACACCTGGCCGGACTGCCCGCGGCTGAAGAGGAGCAAGGGCAGGACACCGGCCGTCGCGACCGCCGAGGCCGCCGTCCAGCGTGCCCAGGTCGGCCGTGACGCCCGCGTCCACACCAGGGTCGCCGCGTGCGCGGGCACGATCAGCAGCGACAGCCAGTTCAGCAGCCCGCACACCAGGACCACGGCCCCGTACGCCGTCCAGGCCGCCGCCCCGCGCGCCCCACGGCCGTCCCGCTCCCGATGGAGCACGGTCACCAGCAGCAGCGTCGAGAGGCCCGCGCCGGCCGTGACGAGCGCGTACGAGCGGCCCTCCTGGAGGTGGAACTGCACCGCCGGCAGCAGCGCGAAGACCAGCCCGCCGCCCAGCCCCGCCCGGACCCCGGCCAGCCGGCGGCCGATGACCGTCACACAGGCGGCGGCCGCCGCCATGGCCAGCACCGAGGGCAGCCGCAGGGTCGTCGTGCCGGGACCGAAGCACGCGAAGAGACCGTGCATCAGCAGGTAGTAGAGCCCGTGGACGACGTCGACCTGCCCCAGCATGTACCAGATGTCGGCGGCCGAACGCCGTGCCACCTGCCAGGTCGCGGCCTCGTCCCGCCACACCGTGTGCTGCCGGGACAGCCCCCACAGGCCGAGGGCCAGGGTCCACACCGCCGGGACCGACCAGAGCGGCAGGCGCCGCACCACGGCCAGGGCCGGGGCCACGGCCGCCGAGCAGACGTCCGGGACAACCGCGACGGCCTCGCGGCACCGCACGCGCAGCGGGGCGTCGGTGCTCAAGCGACCGGAGGACGGAGTGCGTCCCGGCGGCGGATTCCACGGTCGTCGGGCACTCTGTCCACGCCTCTCCCCGTTCCCCAGTCCTTACGGCGAGGGCACAGGGCATGCCTGACGGACGTCCCGGCCACGGGCCGGGGCGTCGTCAGGCGTGCTGTCTCCCCCTACGAACCACCCGTGCCGGAGGTCAGCCGACCGGGTGGACATGCCAAAACCTACGCAGGGGGAGGAAAGGTGGGCCAGCGGTTTTACGGGTGGGCATCATCACCCGGAACGCAGTGAACCGAAAGACGGGAAGCCCCGTCCGCGTGTGGACGGGGCTTCCCCCTGAGCAGACCCGCAGCCGGCAGACCTACGGACCTACGGACCTACGGACCCAAAGATCCACAGACCCCAAGATCTACAGCCCTACAGCCCTTCGGGGGTCATCCCGTGAACCGCCGGGATCGTCCCCAGCCGCCCCTTCTGGAAGTCCTCGACCGCCTGCTGCAGTTCGTCGCGGGTGTTCATGACGAACGGGCCGTAGTGGGCCATGGGCTCACGGATCGGCTGTCCGCCGAGGAGCACGATCTCCAGGTCGGGAGCGTGGGAGTCCTGCTGCTCGTCCGCACGGAAGGTGATCGAGGAGCCCGCCCCGAACACGGCCGTCTGGCCGAGGTGGATCGGACGCCGGTCCGCACCCACGCTGCCGCGCCCGGCGAGGACGTACGCGAGGGCGTTGAAGTCCTCCCGCCACGGCAGGGTGATCTCCGCCCCCGGCGCGACCGTCGCGTGGAGCAGGGTGATCGGGGTATGGGTGATGCCCGGCCCCTCGTGGCCGTCCAGCTCACCGGCGATGACGCGCAGGAGGGCGCCGCCGTCCGGGGTGGTGAGCAGCTGGACCTGGCCGCCGCGGATGTCCTGGTACCTCGGGGCCATCATCTTGTCCCTGGCCGGGAGGTTCACCCACAGCTGGATGCCGTGGAAGAGGCCGCCGGACATGACGAGG
The DNA here is from genome assembly GCF_042802995.1 of Streptomyces sp. NPDC057438. NCBI lineage: Bacteria > Bacillati > Actinomycetota > Actinomycetes > Kitasatosporales > Streptomycetaceae > Streptomyces > Streptomyces sp. NPDC057438. The sequence goes on along the minus strand of NZ_JBHVDD010000099.1, from coordinate 3,177 downwards.
GACTCCGGCGGCGCCTCGATGTGGAGGAGGCCCGAGCCGGCCGTCATCCACTGGGTGTCACCGTTGGTGATGGTGCCGCCACCACCCTGGCTGTCCTGGTGGTCGAAGATCCCGTCGATGATGTAGGTGACGGTCTCGAAGCCGCGGTGGGGGTGCCAGGGGGTGCCCTTCGGCTCTCCCGGCGCGTAGTCCACCTCGCCCATCTGGTCCATCATGATGAACGGGTCGAGGTGGCGGTAGTTGATCCCGGCGAACGCACGGCGGACCGGGAAACCCTCGCCCTCGAAACCACTGGGCGCGGTCGTCACGGTGAGCACCGGCCGGGCCACCGCATCGGTCGGCGCGGCGACACGGGGCAGGGTCAGCGGGTTCTCGACGGTCACTGCGGGCATGTCGGTACCTCCTTGTGCGCTCAGTTTAGTTGACTATTGAACTTCTTGCTACCCCCAACAGCACACAACCCGCATCCCATTCCCGCGCGGCCCCAGGCAGCAGAACGCCGTCGGCCCCAGAGGACCAACGGCGAGACGACCATCCCGGTCACCGGCGAGGAAACGGTTCAGCGAACCGACACGGCGCAACCGCGGCCCACCTGGGGGGCGCGGGAAGCCGCGCGCAACGCATTACCCGTACATCCGCCGCATCGCGAACTCCACCATCTGCTCCACGGCCTTCGCGTCGAACACCATCCGGTGCTCCCCCTCCATGTCGAGGACGAAGCCGTACCCGGTCGGCAGCAGGTCGATCACCTCCGCACCGGTGATCACGAAGTACTTGGACTCCTTGCCGGCGTACCGGCGCAGCTCCTTGAGCGAGGTGAACATCGGGATCACCGGCTGCTGGGTGTTGTGCAGCGCCAGGAACCCGGGGTTGTCACCGCGCGGGCAGTACACCTTGGAGGTCGCGAAGACCTGCTGGAAGTCCTCCGCGGCCAGCTGGCCGGTGGTGAAGGCGCGGACCGCGTCCGCGAGGGAGGGCGGGGACGGCTCCGGGTACAGCGGTGGCTGCTGCCCGTATCCGCCCCCCATCTGGCCGCCGGGCATCTGCCCGGGCATCTGCTGCTGCGGCGGCGGGGCGTACTGCTGCTGGGAACCGGCGCTCTGGTCGTAGCCGTACATGCGGCAAAGCGTAACGAGTCACAGATGGACGGCTCGGGGTTGCTTCTTATTACCGATGGGTAGCATCATCGACAGAGAAGCTACTCGTTGGTATGTGAACTAGCGCGAGGATCAAGTGCCTCGCCGATCTCTCTTACGGAGCCGTCGCCATGGGGCACTACAAGTCGAATCTCCGCGACATCGAGTTCAACCTCTTCGAGGTGCTCGGGCGCGACAAGCTGTACGGCACCGGCCCGTTCGCGGAGATGGACACGGACACCGCGAAGAGCATCCTGGAGGAGCTGACCCGGCTCGCGGAGAACGAGCTGGCGGAGTCCTTCACGGACGCCGACCGCAACCCGCCGGTCTTCGACCCGGAGACGAACACCGCGCCGGTACCGGCCTCCTTCAAGAAGAGCTACAAGGCCTTCATGGACTCGGAGTACTGGCGGCTCGGCCTCCCCGAGGAGATCGGCGGCACCACCTCTCCCCGCTCCCTGATCTGGGCCTTCGCCGAGCTGATCCTGGGCGCCAACCCGGCCGTCTGGATGTACTCCTCGGGCCCCGCGTTCGCCGGAATCCTCTTCGAGGAGGGCAACGAGGTCCAGAAGCACATCGCCAAGGTCGCCGTGGAGAAGCAGTGGGGCTCCACGATGGTCCTCACCGAGCCCGACGCGGGCTCCGACGTCGGCGCCGGCCGCACCAAGGCGGTCCAGCAGGAGGACGGCTCCTGGCACATCGAGGGCGTGAAGCGCTTCATCACCTCCGGTGAGCACGACATGGAGGAGAATATCCTCCACTACGTCCTCGCCCGCCCCGAGGGCCACGGCCCCGGCACCAAGGGTCTGTCCCTCTTCCTCGTCCCGAAGTACCTCTTCGACTTCGAGACCGGCGAGCTGGGCGAGCGCAACGGCGTGTACGCGACGAACGTCGAGCACAAGATGGGCCTCAAGGCCTCCAACACCTGCGAGATGACCTTCGGCGACCGGCACCCGGCCAAGGGCTGGCTGATCGGCGACAAGCACGACGGCATCCGCCAGATGTTCCGCATCATCGAGTTCGCCCGCATGATGGTCGGCACGAAGGCGATCTCCACGCTGTCGACGGGTTACCTCAACGCGCTGGAGTACGCCAAGGAGCGCGTGCAGGGCACCGACCTGGCGAACTTCATGGACAAGGCCGCGCCCAAGGTCACCATCACGCACCACCCCGACGTCCGCCGCTCGCTGATGACGCAGAAGGCGTACGCGGAGGGCATGCGCGCCCTCGTCCTCTACACGGCCTCCATCCAGGACGAGATCCAGGTCAAGGAGGCCGCGGGCGAGGACGTCTCCGCCGTGGAGGCCCTGAACGACCTGCTCCTGCCCATCGTCAAGGGTTACGGCTCCGAGAAGGGCTACGAGCAGCTCGCCCAGTCCCTGCAGACCTTCGGCGGCTCCGGGTTCCTCCAGGAGTACCCGATCGAGCAGTACATCCGCGACGCCAAGATCGACACCCTGTACGAGGGCACCACCGCGATCCAGGGGCAGGACTTCTTCTTCCGGAAGATCGTCCGCAACCAGGGCGCGGCGCTGAACACCCTCGCCGAGGAGATCAAGAAGTTCCTGGCGCTCGGCGAGGGCGGCGAGCAGCTGGACACCGCCCGTGAGCACCTCGCCAAGGCAGCCGTCGAGCTGGAGGCCATCGTCGGCCTCCTCCTCACCGACCTCGCCGCCACCGAGCAGGACGTCAAGAACATCTACAAGGTGGGCCTCAACACCACCCGCCTGCTCATGGCCTCCGGTGACGTGGTCGTCGGCTACCTGCTGCTCAAGGGCGCCGCCGTGGCCGCCGAGAAGCTGGAGACGGCCTCCGCCAAGGACAAGCCCTTCTACACCGGCAAGATCGCGGCGGCGAAGTTCTTCGCGGCCAACGTCCTGCCGGGCGTCACCCTCGCCCGCAAGATCTCCGAGGGTGTCGAGCTGGACCTGATGGAGCTGGACGAGTCGGCGTTCTAGACGGCTCCGGCCGGGCGCGCCCTCTGCCGCGTCCCGGCCGCGTCCCCCGCCGATCCGGGTCGTGGCGCCGGACGGACCCTGCC
>NZ_JBHVDD010000098.1:0-33250 GCF_042802995.1 Streptomyces sp. NPDC057438 | reverse complement strand
GGCCCGGACCGAATCGGTCCGGGCCCTCTCAGGTGCCGTCCTCGTGTCTCATTGCCCGCCGCGCCGCCGCCCGAGGTGACGCAGGGCCGACGCGGCGGCGTTGGCGCCGCACATGCCGTGCGCGCCGGCGCCCGGTGGCGAGGCGGCGGAACAGAGGTACATGCCGGGGACTCCCGTGCGGTACGGGTCGAGCGCCACGCGGGGGCGCATCGCCAGCTGCAGGGCGGTGTTGGCCCCGGTGACGATGTCCCCGCCGACATAGTTCGGGTTGTACGCCTCGAACGCGGCCGGCGGGCGGACGGCCATGTCGAGGACACGCTCACGGAACCCGGGGGCGAACCGTTCGATCTGCCCGATGATCGCCTCGGTCGCGTCACCGTCGTAGCCGTGCGGGACGTGGGCGTAGGTCCAGACCGGGTGGAGGTCACCCTTCGAACGGCTCGGATCGGCCAGGTACTGCTGGCCGACCAGGACGAAGGGCCGCTCCGGCATGTGCCCCGCGTGGATCAGCCGTTCGGTGTGGGCGACCTCCTCGAACGTCCCGCCGAGGTGGACGGTGCCCGCCCGGCGGGCCGCCTCGCTGGTCCACGGGACACCGCCCTCGACCGCGAAGTCGGCCTTGAAGGCTCCGGGCCCGTGGCGGAAGCGACGGTAGGCGCGCGCGACACGCCGCGGCAGCCGGTCGCCCAGGATGTCGGCCACCGCGCGGGGGGCGAGGTCGAAGAGGACCACGTCGGCCGGTGGCAGATCGGCAGGGGTGCGCACCCGCACACCGGTCTCGATCCGGCCGCCGAACTCCGTGAGCCGGGCCGCGAGCGCGTCACCGATGGCCCGGGAGCCGCCCGCCGCCACCGGCCAGCCGTGCCGGTGTCCCGCTGCGATGATCGTCAGTCCGACGGCGGCGCTCGCCGGCCGGTGGAACGGGCGGAAGGCGTGTGCGGCCACCCCGCCGAAGAGTGCCCGGGCGGCCGGTGACCGCCACAGCCGGACCGCCGCGGCGGCCGGCAGCAGCGCCCGCGCCCCGAACCCCGCCAGACGCAGCGGATGGCGGGGCACATGGATGAGCGGCCGCATGAGGTCCTCGGCCAGCGCGTCGAAGCCGTTCGCGAGCGGCTCGAACACCCGCTGCCACCGGCGTCCGTCGGCCCCGCCGAGGCCGTCCGCCGTCTCCTGGACCGACCGGTGCAGGACACCGGCCTCGCCGGAGTCCAGCGGATGCGCGCAGTCGATGTCCGGCAGGCGCCAGGTCAGCCCGTGGCGCCCCAGGTCGAGGCCGCGCAGGAACGGCGAACCCACGGCCATCGGGTGGGTGGCGGAGCAGTGGTCGTGCAGGAGACCCGGGGTCAGCTCGCTGGTGCGGGTACCGCCGCCGATGGTGTCGGCGGCCTCCAGGACGGTGACCTCGATGCCCTCCCGGGCGAGGTGCACGGCGGCCGCGAGACCGTTCGGACCGCTTCCGACGACGACGGCCTTAGTCATATGTCTCCCGCGTCTTCCGAGTCTCCCGCGTCCTGTGCGTCCGCGGATTTCCTGCGATTTCCCGCCGATGGACACCGGATTTCCGCCGATGGACACCGGTTTCCCGTCGGTCGGCACCGGGTTTCCGACGGGCGCGGAACGGCGGGTGGGAAAAGGGAGGAACGGGCCCCCGAAAGGGCCCGGTCCGGGCCGGTTCACCGCTCTGCGGGACGAGGGAAGGACGTCCCGGCGCCTTTGGCTCTCCGACATTAATGCGTTCACCGGCCCGGCGCGATGCGCAGAATTGCCTAATTCGCCGTTCCTTCGCGTCCGCGTCCGCGTCCCTGTCCGCGTCCGCGCGTGCGGGGCCGCCTATCCCGCGTCCCAACTCATATCCGGCTCCGGTTCCGTGTGCGCGTTCGGCTTGGCGTGGCGTCCGGCCGGCCGCCGGGGCGTCGCGGGGGGCTTCTCCGTGTCCGGAGGCGGGGTGTCCGCGAGGACCGGGAAGTGGGCGATGAGCCACCAGCCTCCGTCGTCGGCCGGCCCCGCCGTCAGAGAGCCGCCGACGGCCTCGACGCGCTCGCGCAGCCCGATCAGGCCGTAGCCGCCACGGCCTCCCGTGGGACGGGAGACCCGCCTCTCGGGGCCGCAGTTGTGGACGTCGACCCGGAGCAGATCGCCACGGGTGCGCTGGACGCGTACGGTCGCGCGGGTGCCCGGAGCGTGCCGCCGTACGTTGGTCAGCGCCTCCTGCACCACACGGTGGACCGCGCAGCCCACCTCGGGCAGCAGCGTGCTCCTGCGGGCGACTCCGGTGACCTCCAGCTGGGCGGACGATCCGTCCCCCTGACCGCTGAAGGCCGAGACCAGTTTGGCGAGTTCGGTGTAGGGCGCCTCGGGGCACTCGATGGAGCCCTGCTCGCCCTCCTCGCGCAGCACGCTGATCAGACGGCGCATGGAGTCCATGGTCCGCTGCCCCGCCTCCGCGATGTTGCCCAGGATGGGGCCGATCTGATGGGGCGCGCTCTCGTGGATCACACTGGCGGCGTGGGCCTGCGCGATGATGCCCGTCACGTGGTGGGCGACGAAGTCGTGCAGTTCCCGGGCGAGTTGGATCCGCTCGGCGAGCCGGACGGCGGAGATCGTACGGCGCCGCCGGGCGTCCAGCGTCCGCAGGTAGCAGCCCCCTCCCACGGCCCCGCCGACGGCGAACGTCAGCAGGAAGGGATACGTCAGGGTGATGCCCGTGCCCCCGGTGCGCAGGGGTTCGTCGATGACGCTGGCCCCCAGGGCGGCGGCCAGGGCCAGCACGATGCCGGGCCGGGAGACGTTGCGGCAGATGCGCGTCAGCAGGACGAGCATGCACGCCGTCTCCAGCAGGCCCCACGCGGGCAGGTCCGACCCCCTCAGGGAGGTGCCCAGGGTCACCGCCGTGGAGGTGGCCGCGCAGATCCCCGCCCGCCATTCGGTGCTCAGCCGCGGATACGGCACGACCACCAGCGCCAGGGCGAGCGGGCCGGTCACCAGCGGCAGCCAGTCGACGGGGCCGCGCTGATGCATCCCGATGACGACGATGTCGAGGACCCACAGCGCGCCCAGCGCCGGGTACAGGGCGCGGTGCTTCAACTGCCGCATGGGTAACCGGGGAGCACCGTGGTGCGGCCGGGTCGCCTGTGCCGAAAGTGCCGTGAGCGGCGAGGTGGTCATGTCACCGGAGGCTAGGCATGCACATGCCTTTCCGGCAGACGGAAGTTCGATCTGTGGGGAGGGACACAGATCATCCACAGGGTGAGCACGATTCCCCCCTCAACGCTCCGTCCGCACCGTTCCGTTGGCCCAGGCCCACGCGGCCACCTCGACGCGGTTGCGTACGCCCAGCTTGTGGTGGATGTGGCCCAGATGCGTCTTCACCGTGGACAGGGACAGACACAGCTCGTCGCTGATCTCCTGGTTGGTGCGGCCCACCGCGACGAGGCGGGCGACCTCCAGCTCCCGTGCGCTGAGCGCCGAGTCGGGCACCCCGACGGCATCGGCAGGCGCCCGCTCCTCCAGCAGCCTCAACAGCCGGACCGTGACCCCGGGCGAGACCAGCGCGTCGCCGCGTGCCGCCGCCCGGACCGCCTCGATCAGCAGGGCGGGCGCGGCGTCCTTCAGCAAGAAGCCGCAGGCGCCGTTGCGCAGCGCGATGTTGAGGTAGTCGTCCTGGTCGAAGCTGGTGACCACCACGACCTGTGTCGGGTGCGTGGCCCCCGGCCCGGCGAGCAGCCGGGTCACCTCCAGCCCGTCCAGCTTCGGCATCCGGACGTCCACCAGGCACACGTCCGGCCGCAGCGTGCGTGCCGACTCCACGCACGCGAGCCCGTCGGCGGCCTCCCCGATCACCTCGATGCCCTGCTGGGCGTCCAGGATGAGACGGAAGCCGGCCCGGACCAGGTCCTGATCGTCGGCGATCATCACGCGTATGGGGGTGTCGCTCACGCGGCGAGCATGCCATGGATCACGTGAGCGGTCCGGGTGTCCGCGGAAGTGGGTGGACCGAACTTCCCTGCTGAATCGGGCAGTTGGGCCTTTCCCGGCGAAAGGCGTCTCCCGGCGGCAGGACCGGGCCGATCGACTGATGACTACTGCCGGGTATCGGTCGAACGGTCGATGCCCGGGAGCGGGATGTCACGGGAGAGTCACAGCGCACCAGACGCTCGACCCACGGGTCCTCGACCCCCTCCGAACAAGGCAGGCACCCCATGGCAGTGGACAGCGACGGCCGGCTCAGCGCCCGGGAACTGGAGATTCTCCTTCTGGCGGCCCACGGCATGTCGGACGCGGACATGTCCCGGCGGCTGTCGATCTCACCCCGCACGGTGGCCGCCCACATGCGCAGCATCAGGGAGAAACTCTGCGCGAAGAACCGCACGCATCTCGTCGTCACGGCGTTGCGCGCGGGAATCCTCGCGCTGCGCACGGACCGCCTCGACCGCCTCGACGAAACGTTCCGCTTGACAGGGCGGAGCGGAGTCCGCGCCCAGCCCGTCGGCGTGGGATAGCCCGGCGGCTCGGGTGACGACCGGGCGAACTTCGGCCGAACCTTGGCCCGTTGACCACTTTCACGTGGACAGGTCACGTCCGTCCGGGCGCAGGATGCTCTCCGCACCCCCTGCGTGACACGACCCTCGACGGCCTGGATGACGGTAAGGAAGCGAAAGCCTGTGAGAACGCCCCGTACTGCTGGACGAGCCGCCCTTCTGGCCTCGGTCACCGCGCTGGCCACCTCGCTCGCGGTGTCCCCCGCGGGAGCGGGAGCCTCCGCCCTTCCCGCGGTGACCCCGACGAGCGAGACCGCCGCGCTGTACGACGACGAGGCCGGCGGCAACTCCGACGCCGACGACCCGGCGATCTGGCGGAACCCCGCCGACCCCGGCCGCAGCCTCGTCGTCGCCACCGCGAAGGAGGGCGGCCTGCGCGTCTACGACCTGGACGCCCGCCCGGTGCAGTCACTGCCCGCGCCGAAGCCGCCGACGCCGGACGACGCCCCCGGCCGCTACAACAACGTCGACCTCGTCACCGGTCTGCGCACCCCGGCGGGCCGGACCGACGTGGCCGTGGTCAGCGACCGGGGCAACGACCGGCTGCGGATCTACCGCATCGACCCCGCCCGCCGCGGCGGCCCGCTGACCGACATCACCGACCCGGCCTCCGCTCCCGTGTTCTCCGCCGACCAGGCCGAGATCAACGACCAGCGCACGGCGTACGGCCTCGCCACCTGGACGGACCGGGCGACCGGCCGCAGCTACGCCCTGGTCAGCCGCCGCGAGCGCACCCGTCTCGCCCTGCTCGAACTCGTCCCGGCAGCGAACGGCAGGGTCGGCTACCGCAAGGTCCGCACCCTCGACCTGCCCTCCTCCTTCCGCCTGCCCGACGGCACGACGTGGACCCCCTGCGGCGAGCCCGGTGAACTCCCGCAGGTCGAGGGCATGGCCGTCGACCCCGCCACCGGCACCCTCTATGCGGGCCAGGAGGACATCGGCATCTGGCGCCTGCGCGCCGACCTCACCGGCAGGCCCGTCCTGGTCGACAGGACCAGGGAGTACGGCGTGCCCGGCCGCTACGACGAGGAGAGCGAGGAGTGCGTGCCGGGCGCCGACCCCGGCTACGGCGGGAAGCGCCTGTCGGCCGACGTCGAGGGCCTGACCCTCTATCAGGAGCCGGACGGGGACGGCTACTTGCTCGCCTCCAGTCAGGGCGACAACACCTTCGCCCTCTACGACCGTGAGGTGGGCGAAGGGAACGAGTACGAGGGCGGCTTCCGGATCGGGTCCGCGTCGGACACCCTCGACGGTGTGGAAGAGTGCGACGGCGCCGCCGTCCTCAACGCCCCGCTGGGCCGCCGCTATCCGCGCGGGCTCCTCGTCGTCCAGGACGGCCACGAGACCCCCGGGGTCGCGGACGGGGAGGGGGGCACCCGCACGGCCACCGGCTTCAAGTTCGTCGATCTCGGTGAGCTGACGGACGCCACCGGCATGTGAGCGCCGCAAACTCCGCCGACTCACTCCCTGCCCTGAGCCCTCCTGCCCTCGGCCGCCCCGCACGTGGCAGACACACCCCCGGCCCCTTCCGCGCGGTCAGTCCCCGATCGCGCGGAAGGGGTTCTCGTCGAGTCCGTCCCGCATCCACTGCTCCAAGGCCGCGACATGGACCGTCGCGGTGGAGACCGCCAGCGCGGCGTCACGGGCCAGCAGGGCGCGCAGGATCTCCTCGTGCTCGCGGTGGGCATGCTCCACGGCCCGCTCCGCGCGGGTGCCCCGGACGATCCGGGCCCGCTGGGTGCGAGTGGAGAGCACCTTCATCAGCATGGACAGCACCGGGTTGCCGACCGCCTCCACGATCCGCAGGTGGAAGGCGATGTCGTGGCCGACGAACTCCTCGACCGTGGTGGCGGCCCGTGACCGCTCCAGGATGGTGCCGAGGTCCCGGAGGTCGTCGGCCGTGAGCAGGGCGGCGGCCGCCCCGGTGGCCTGGGGTTCCAGCAGCCGCCGTACCTGGAGCAGTTGCAGGGCGGTCCGCCCCTGGGAGACGTCCGAGGCGAAGGAGAGCGACTCCAGCAGGAGGTGCGGCTCCAGGCTGGACACATAGGTGCCGTCGCCCTGCCGGGTGACCAGGATGCGCATCGCGGTCAGGGCCCGAACCGCCTCCCGCAGCGAGCTGCGGGACAGGCCGAGCTGGGCGGCGAGGATCTCCTCCTTGGGGAGGCGGGAGCCCGGCTCCAGCTCACCGGCGACGATCATCGCCTTGATCTTGTCCATCGCCTCGTCGGTCAGTGCCACGAGAGGCCTCCCTGTCGCGGTCCTATTCCTGCTTCTCGCCCGAGGCGAAGCGGGAGATGATCAGAGCGACGATGATGATCGCGCCGTTGAGGAACTGGTTCCACAGCGGCGGCACGCCCGCCAGCGTCATGACGTTCACGACGAGCTGGAGCGTCAGCACACCGGTGAGCGCGCCGAACACGGAACCCTTGCCGCCGTTGAGGCTCACCCCGCCGATGACGGTCGCGGCGAAGACCTGGAAGATCCAGCCGCTGCCCTGGGTGGCGGAGATCGACCCGTAGTGACCGCTGTAGAGGATGCCGGCGAACGCGGCCAGCACACTGCCGAGGATCAGCACCACCCACACGATCCGGTCCACCCGGATACCGGCGGTGCGGGCCGCCTCCGCGTTCCCGCCGATCGCGTACAGGGCCCGCCCGTGCCGCAGCCAGGCCAGCGCGCTGCCGCCCGCAGCGAACAGCACCACACAGATCCAGATCGCGGCCGGCACACCCAGCCAGGACGCCTTGCCCAGGTACGAGAAGGAGGAGGGCAGCTCGACGATGGACTGGCCCTCGGACAGGGCGACCTGGAGACCGCGCAGCATGGTGAGCATGCCGAGGGTGACGATGAACCCGTTGAGCCGCAGCTTCAGGATCAGGAATCCGTTGACGGCCCCGATCACCACGCCCACCAGGAGACACAGCGGTACGGCCGTCCACTCGGGCAGCAGCCCGAGCCCGGTGAACCGGGCGCCGCTGGTCGGCAGGACCAGCCAGACGGCGATGACCGGCGCCACTCCGATGGTGGACTCCAGCGACAGGTCCATCCGGCCGCAGACCAGGATCAGCGCGGTGGCCAGCACCAGCAGGCTCAGCTCCGTGGACTGCTGGGCCACGCCGATGAGGTTGTCGGCGGTCAGGAAGGCCGGCGAGACGATGAACCCGATCAGTCCGAGGACGAGGATCGCCGGGACCAGGGACAGCTCACGGAAGCGACCGAGGTCGAGCCCGCGGCGGGTGTCCCCGGTGGTCTCCCGCGCCGCCGTCGTGGCGGGGTCGGTGACATCAGTGGTGGCGGACATGACTACCTTCCGTGCTCTTCGGTGGTGTCCGGGGCGGTGTCCGCCCGGTCGTCGACGGCGGTGCCGGGCGTTCCGTCCCGGCCCGCCGCGGCCTCGGCTGCGGGCTTCGTGCGCCCGGCCACGCCTTCCATGGCGGCTACCACGTGCTCGTCCTTCCAGCCGCGGCCGAACTCGGCGACCGCCCGCCCGTGGAACATCACCACGAGCCGGTCGCAGACCTTCAGGTCGTCCAGCTCGTCGGAGACGATCAGCGCGGCCTTCCCGCCGTCGGCGACCTGCCGGATCCGGCGGAGCAGGAACTCCTTGGACTTGACGTCGACCCCGTTGGTGGGGCGGATGGCGACCAGCACCTGGGGGTCGGTGGCCAGGGCGCGGGCGACGACCACCTTCTGCTGGTTGCCGCCCGACAGGGCCGACACGGGGGTGGAGCCGCCCGGGGTCTTGATGTCGAGGTCGCGGATCATGCGCTGGGCGAAGGCCCTGGTCCGGCCGGGCAGGACCGTCCCGTACGGGCCGAGCTGGTCCGTGACGGTGAGGGTGGCGTTCTCCGCCACGCTGCGGTTGTTGACCAGACCCTGGAGGTGCCGGTCCTCCGGGACGAGCCCGACACCGACGGCGAGCGCCGACGGCACACTGCCGCCGCGTACCCGCCGCCCGCCGACCGAGATCGTGCCCTGCTCGGGGCGGTGCAACCCCGCGACGGTCTCGCCGACCCGCACATTGCCGCTGGCCGCCGCGCCGGCGAGGCCGACCACCTCGCCCGCACGCACCGACAGCGACAGGTTCTCGCAGGCGCCGGGCAGGGTGAGGCCCTCGACCGTGAGGAGGCCGGGGGAGTCCGGCCGCACCGGGGGCCGGTTCTCGACGGCCGCCGCCGCGGTGACGGTGGTCTCCCCGGTCATGGCCTCCACCAGCTCCTGGTGGCCGAGCCGGGCGACGGGCGCGGTCAGGATGTGGGCGGCGTCGCGGTAGACCGTGACGGTGGTGCAGAGGTCGTACACCTCCTGCAGATGGTGCGAGATGAACAGGAAGGCGACGCCCTGGCGCTGGAGGTCGCGGAGTTTGTCGAAGAGGCGGCCGATGCCGCGGGCGTCGAGCTTCGCGGTCGGTTCGTCGAGGATGATGAAGCGCGCGCCGAACGACAGCGCCCGCGCGATCTCCACGAACTGCCGCTGTTCGACGGTGAGATCCCTCGCCCGTGCGCCGGCCTTCACGTCGACGCCGTACCCGGCGAGCAGCTCCTCCGCCCGCGCCCGCAGCTGCTTCCAGCGGATGGGCCGGATCGCGCCGTCGCTCTGCCGGTTCAGGAAGAGGTTCTCGGCGACGGTCAGGTCCCGGATGATCGTGGACTTCTGGTAGACGCAGGCGACCCGGGAGCGCCAGGCGTCGATGTCGCCGACGGCGGGCGCCGCCTCGCCGGAGAAGCGCAGGGTCCCGGTGTCGGCGGGCTGCAGTCCGGTCAGGATGGACACCAGCGTCGACTTGCCGGCGCCGTTGCGGCCGACGAGCGCATGCGACTCGCCCGGGGCGATGGTGATCCGGGCCTCGCGCAGCGCGACCGTGGCGCCGAACCTCTTGCTGATGCCGGTGGCCTCGGCCACCGGGGCGGGACTCCCGGCGGCGGGGTGTCCGCCGCCGTTCGCCGTGGCGGTCGCGGTGTCCGCCATGTGGATACCGTCCTTCGTGGGGTGGGTGCGAGCCTTCGTGGGGTGGGTTCGAGAGGGTGCGGGGCGGAGGGACGGGCCGTGCCCCTCCGCCCCGGTGCCGGGCCGGCGTCGGTCAGCCGACGCTGTTGCCCCACAGGGTCTTGTCGTCCACGTTGTCCTTGGTCACCAGCGGCGCCGGCAGCTGGTCCTCCAGGCCGTTCGGGATCTTGATGATCGTGGAGTCGTGGTCCGTGGCACCCGGCTTGAACGTCTTGCCCGCGGCCGCGGCCTCGGCGTAGTACAGCGCGTACTTGGCGTAGAGGTCGGCGGGCTGGGAGACGGTGGCGTCGATCTGCCCCTTGCGGATGGCGTCGAACTCCTGCGGGATGCCGTCGTTGGAGATGATCGAGATGTGGCCCTTCTGCCCGGCGGGCTTCAGCAGGCCCTTCTGTTCGAGCAGGGCCAGGGTGGGCTGCAGGAAGACGCCGCCGGCCTGCATGTAGATGCCGCCCAGGTCGGGGTGCTGGGCGAGCAGGCTCTGCAGCTTGGCGGAGGCCACGTCGCCCTTCCAGTCGGTGGGCAGCTCGAAGACCTTGATCTTGGGGAACTTCGTCTTCATGCACTCCGCGAACGCCTCGGAGCGGTCGCGGCCGTTGATGGAGTCCAGCGCGCCTTGCAGTTCGGCGACCTTGCCCTTGCCGCCGAGCTGCTCGCCGAGGAACTCGCAGGCCTTGGTGCCGTAGGCCCGGTTGTCGGCGCGCACGACCATGTAGACGTCGCCCTTGTCGGGCCGGGTGTCGACGCTGACCACGGGGATCTTCTTCGACGCCAGGGTGTCGAGGGTGGAGGCGATGGCGCCGGTGTCCTGCGGCGCCATGACGACGGCCTTGGCGCCCGTGTTCTGGAACACCTGCACGTTGGCGACCAGCTTGGTCACGTCGTTCTGCGAGTTGCTGAGCGGCAGCGCGTTGATGTCCTCGGACTTGACGTCCTTCTTCAGGTACTCGGCGTAGGAGTTCCAGAAGTCCGAGTCGGAGCGCGGCAGGTCGATCCCGATGGCGGGCTTGTCACCGCCCGAGCCGGCCGAGCCGGAGGAGCTGTCGCGATTGCACGCGGTCAGGAGGGTGAGGGCCGCGAGGGCGCAGGCCGCTGCGGCGGTGGAGCGGGTGCGAGCGAGCTTCATGGCCGGGTTCTCCTTAGCCAGGACGGGGAGGCCGCCCTCCGGGACAGGCATGAGTGGACCGTCGGAGGGGAGGGTCGGGGGTCAACCGGTGAACGAGCAGCGGAGTTTGACCGGCCACGAGGCAGTGGTGCGATTCCTCCGATGTATCTCGGACGTCGAGGACGTTACGACGGCATTGCCGGAGTTGACAAGAGGTCTCTCCCGATGAGTTGCGCGTGTGATCCAGGGGGGAGGTGGCGATCTCCAAGGGTGTGATGTCCTACATGACCGATCCGTGACTTGCTCGGTAGCCCCTGTCGATCACATACATCCGAGGAATGCGTTGTCAGCTCGCCGAACTGCCCCTAAAGTCGCGGTGCGTCATTCCTCCGATGAATGAACGAACTCATGGCAAGGGAGCTTCCTCAGTGAAACTGCTACGCGTCGGCGCTCCGGGAAAGGAGCGGCCCGCCGTCCGTACCGACGACGGCCGGTTGCTGGACCTGTCCTCCGTGGCCCCCGACATCGACGGTGCCTTCCTGGCCTCCGGGGGCGTCGACCGGGCCCGCGCGGCGGTCGCGGCGGGCGGACTGCCCGAGCTCGGCACCGAGGGCCTGCGCGTCGGCGCCCCCCTCGCCCGCCCCGGCAAGATCGTCTGCGTCGGGCTGAACTACCGCGACCACGCCGCCGAGACCGGCGCCGCGATCCCGCCCCGCCCCGTGGTCTTCATGAAGGACCCGGGCACGGTCGTCGGCCCGTACGACGAGGTGCTGATCCCGCGCGGCTCGGTCAGGACCGACTGGGAGGTCGAGCTGGGCGTCGTCGTCGGACGCCGGGCCCGCTACCTGGAGAGCCCCGAGGAGGCGGCCGCGGTGATCGCCGGATACGTGGTCAGCCACGACGTCTCCGAGCGCGAGTTCCAGCTGGACTACTCCTCGCAGTGGGACCTCGGCAAGTCCTGCGAGACCTTCAACCCGATGGGCCCGTGGCTGGTCACCGCCGACGAGGCCGGTGACCCCCAGGACCTCGGGCTGCGCCTGAGCGTCAACGGCGTCAAGCGGCAGGACGGCCACACCCGGGACATGATCTTCCCGGTCCACGAGATCGTGGCGTACCTCAGCCGGTACATGGTCCTTCAGCCCGGCGACGTGATCAACACCGGAACCCCCGCGGGCGTCGCCCTCGGCCTGCCCGGTACGCCCTACCTCCTCCCCGGCGACACCGTCGAGCTGGAGATCGACGGGCTCGGGAGCCAGCGCCAGACGTTCGGCCAAGCGTGAAAGGCACCCCCGTGACTGCACCCCCCGCCCGGATCACCGCGGTCGACACCTATGACATCCGGTTCCCCACCTCACGGGAGCTGGACGGTTCCGACGCCATGAACCCGGACCCCGACTACTCCGCCGCCTACGTCGTCCTGCGCACGGACGCCGCGGACGGCATCGAAGGCCATGGCTTCACCTTCACCATCGGCCGCGGCAACGACGTCCAGGTCGCCGCCATCGGCGCCCTGCGGCCCCACGTCGTCGGCCGCTCCGTCGAGGAGCTGTGCGCCGACCCCGGCTCGGTGAACCGCGACCTGATCGGCGACAGCCAGCTGCGCTGGCTCGGCCCCGAGAAGGGCGTGATGCACATGGCCGTCGGCGCCGTCGTCAACGCCGTCTGGGACCTGGCCGCCAAGCGCGCCGAACGGCCCCTGTGGCAGCTGCTCGCCCATGCCGAGCCCGCGTGGCTGGTCTCCCAGATCGACTTCCGCTACATCGCCGACGCCCTCACCCCGGAGGAGGCCCTGGACCTCCTCCGGCGGGGCCGCACGGGGCTCGCCGAGCGCGAGCACCTGCTGCTGGAGCGCGGCTACCCCGGCTACACCACCTCGCCGGGCTGGCTCGGCTACTCCGACGAGAAGCTGACCCGGCTGGCCGAGCAGGCCGTCGCCGACGGCTTCACCCAGATCAAGCTGAAGGTCGGCGCCGACCTCGGCGACGACGTCCGCCGGATGCGCACCGCCCGCGCCGCCGTCGGCGACGGCGTGCGCATCGCCATCGACGCCAACCAGCGCTGGAACATCGGCGAGGCCGTCGAGTGGACCAGAGCCCTCGCCGAGTTCGACCCGTACTGGATCGAGGAACCCACCAGCCCCGACGACATCCTCGGCCACGCCGCCGTCCGCCGGGGGGTCGCCCCCGTCAAGGTCGCGACCGGCGAACACGTCCAGAACCGCATCGTCTTCAAACAGCTCCTCCAGGCCGGCGCCCTCGACGTCCTCCAGATCGACGCGGCCCGCGTCGGCGGCGTCAACGAGAACCTGGCGATCCTGCTGCTCGCCGCCAAGTTCGGCGTACCCGTCTGCCCGCACGCCGGGGGCGTGGGACTGTGCGAACTGGTCCAGCACCTGTCGATGTTCGACTACCTGGCCCTGTCCGGCACCACCGACGACCGGGTCATCGAGTACGTCGACCACCTCCACGAGCACTTCATTGCACCCGTGGTGATGCGCGAGGGCCACTACGTCGCCCCTCTGACCCCGGGCTTCTCCGCCACCATGCACCCCGCGTCGATCGCCCAATACCGTTACCCCGACGGCACGTTCTGGGCCGCCGACCTCGCCGGACGAGAGGACGTCGCATGACCGGGCAGACAGACGCACCGAACGGGTCCACGGGTGCACCCGCGGAGCCGAGGGGAGAACTGGCAGGGCTCAGGGCGATCGTCACCGGAGGCGCGTCCGGCATCGGGCTCGCCACGGCCCGGCTGCTGGCCGCCAGGGGCGCCTCGGTCGCGGTTCTCGACCTCGACCCCGCAGGCGCGCCCGCCCCCCTGCTCGGGCTGAAGGCCGATGTCACCGACGACACCTCCGTACGGGCCGCCGTCGCCGACGCCGTCCAGCGGCTCGGCGGCCTGGACATCCTCGTCAACAACGCGGGCATCGGCGCCGTCGGCACCATCGAGGACAACCCCGACGAACAGTGGCACCGCGTCCTCGACGTCAACGTCCTCGGTATCGTCCGCACCAGCCGTGCCGCCCTGCCCCACCTGCGGGAATCGTCCCACGCGGCCATCGTCAACACCTGCTCCATCGGCGCCACCGCCGGCCTGCCGCAGCGCGCCCTGTACTGCGCCAGCAAGGGCGCCGTGCTGTCGCTGACCCTCGCCATGGCCGCCGACCACGTCCGTGAGGGCGTCCGCGTCAACTGCGTCAACCCCGGCACCGCCGACACCCCCTGGGTCGGCCGCCTCCTCGACGCCGCCGACGACCCCGAGGCCGAGCGCGCCGCCCTCAACGCCCGCCAGCCCCTGGGCCGCCTGGTCACCGCCGACGAGGTCGCCGCCGCCATCGCCTACCTGGCGAGCCCCGCCGCGGCCTCCGTCACCGGCACCGCCCTGGCCGTCGACGGCGGAATGCAGGGCCTGAGGCTCCGCCCGGTGGGCTCATGAGAACCCGGACCCTCGGCCGCAGCGACGTCCGTGTCACCGAGCTGGCGTACGGCGCAGCAGGCATCGGCAACCTCTTCCGGCCCGTCCCCGACGAGGAGGCCGCCGCCGCGGTCGACGCCGCCTGGGACGCCGGGATCCGCACCTTCGACACGGCACCCCACTACGGCCTCGGCCTCTCCGAACGCCGCCTGGGCGCCGCCCTGCGCGAGCGCCCCCGGGACACCTACACCGTCTCCACCAAGGTCGGACGTCTGCTGGTGCCTGCCGAGGACGGCGGCCCGGCCGACGACCTGGCCCACGGCTTCGCCGTCCCCGCCACCCTGCGCCGCGTCTGGGACTTCAGCGCCGACGGCGTCCTCCGTTCCCTCGAAGCCAGCCTGGAGCGCCTCGGCCTCGACCGGGTGGACGTCGCCCTCCTCCACGACCCCGACGACCACGCCGACCAGGCCCTCGACGAGGCCTACCCGGCCCTCGAACGACTGCGCGGCGAAGGCGTCGTCGGAGCGATCGGCGTCGGCATGAACCAGAGCGCCCTCCCGGCCCGCTTCCTCCGCGAGACCGACATCGACGTCGTCCTCCTCGCCGGCCGCTACACCCTGCTGGAACAGGAGGGCCTCGCCGAACTGCTCCCCGAGGCCGCCGCCCGCGGCAGGAGCGTCCTCATCGGCGGCGTCTTCAACTCCGGCCTGCTCATCGACCCCCGCCCGGGAGCCACCTACGACTACGCACCCGCCCCGGAACCCGTACTCGAACGGGCCCTGCGCCTCAAGGAGGTCACCGGGCGCCACGGCGTGCCCCTGCGCGCGGCGGCCCTCCGCTTCCCCCTCGGCCACCCGGCCGTCGCCGGCGTCCTGACCGGTGCCCGTTCGCCCGACGAGGTCCGCGACACCGTGCGTCAGTGCCGGCATCCCGTACCGGCCGCCCTCTGGGACGAGCTGCGCGCGGCCGGCCTGCTCGCCCAGGACGCCCCCGTCCCACCCGGAGAACCCGAGGAGAAGGAGCCGTCGTGAGGGTCGCCTTGCACACCGAGGTCCGCGCCGACCGCGTCCAGGAGTACGAGGCGGCCCACCGCGAGGTCCCCGAGGAGCTGACCACCGCCATCCGCGCCGCCGGGGTGAGCGCGTGGACGATCTGGCGTGGGGGAGGCACCCACCTCTTCCACCTGCTGGAGGTCGAGGACTACGCGGCGATGATCGCCGAGCTGGAGAAACTCCCGGTCAACATCGCCTGGCAGACCCGGATGGCCGATCTCCTCGACGTCGTGCACGACTACTCGGCGGAGGGATCCGACGCGGGACTGCCCGTGGTGTGGGAACTGTGACACCGGCCGGTACGCCCGCCCCGCCCACCGGGATCGTCGATGCCCACCACCACGTCTGGGACCTCTCCGTCCGCGACCAGGACTGGATCGCCGGCCCCGAACTCGCCCCGCTGCGCCGCGACTTCGCCCTGCGCGACCTGGAACCGCAGGCGCGCGCGGCCGGGGTCACCGCCACCGTGCTGGTGCAGACGGTCACGGTCCCGGAGGAGACTCCCGAGTTCCTGGCGCTGGCCGCCGGAAGCGACCTGGTGGCCGGGGTCGTCGGCTGGACCGACCTCACCTCTCCCGGGGTCGGCGCCGCCCTCGCCGGGCTGCGTGAACGGCCGGGCGGCGAGCACCTGGTGGGCGTCCGCCACCAGGTGCAGGGCGAACCCGATCCCCGCTGGCTGGTACGCCCGGAGGTCCTGCGGGGCCTGGGCGCCGTCGCCGACGCGGGACTGGTGTACGACCTCCTGGTCAAGCCCCACCAGCTGCCGGCGGCGGTGGAGGCGGCGGCCCGCCTCCCGCACCTCACCTTCGTCCTGGACCACGCGGCGAAGCCGCCCATCGCTTCCGGTGAACTGCGGCCGTGGGCCGGGGAGATACGGCGGCTGGCCGCCCTCCCCAACACCGTCTGCAAGCTCTCCGGCCTGGTCACGGAGGCGGACTGGAGGAACTGGTCCGTCGCCGACCTCCGCCCGTACGCCGACACGCTGCTCGACTCCTTCGGCCCGCAACGGCTGATGTTCGGCTCCGACTGGCCCGTCTGCCGGCTCGCCTCGGACTACCGCGAAGTCCTCGACACGGCCGAGGCGTTGCTGTCCGCGCTCGGCCCGGCGGAACACCGGGAGGTCTTCGCGGGCACCGCCGTCCGCGTCTACGGCCTGCGGACCTGAGCCAGGGCCGCCAGCTCCTCGGGGGTACGCGGACCGGCCGCGTCCTCGGTCAACAGGCCCTGCTCGCGCAGCAGTCGGGCGACCGCGATGCCCCAGGGCAGCCGCAGCCCGGCCTGCTGGAGGAGGTCCGTGCGGGCGAGCATCGCGGCCACCGGGCCCGTACGCGCCCCGGACGGGGTGAGCAGGGCCGCGTCGTCGGCCCAGCGCAGGGCGAGGTCGACGTCATGGGTGGCCATGACCACGGTGGTGCCGGACCGGCGCAGCTCGTCCAGGGTGGCGAGGAGCCGTTCCTGTCCGTCGGGGTCGAGCCCGGCCGTCGGCTCGTCGAGAATCAGGACCCGGGGCCGCATGGCGACCGCGCCCGCGATGGCGGTCCGCTTGCGCTGGCCGTAGGAGAGCAGATGGGTGGGCCGGTCGGCGAGGGCGCCGATGCCCAGCGCGCCGAGTGCCTCCTCCACCCGGGCCCGCACCTGTGCGTCGGGCAGCCCCAGGTTCAGCGGGCCGAACGACACGTCCTGGGCGACGGACGCCGCGAACAGCTGGTCGTCCGGGTCCTGGACGACCAGCTGGACCGTCGTCCGCAGCCGGGTCAGCCCCTTGCGGTCGTACGTCACCGGCCTTCCCTCGACCGCGAGTTCGCCGGTACGGGGCCGCAGCCCCCCGCTGAGCAGCCGCATCAGCGTCGTCTTGCCGCTGCCGTTGCGGCCCAGCAGGGCGAGCGCGCGCCCCTCGCGCACCTCGAAGTCGAGCCCGTCGAGCACGATCGGGCCGTCCTCGTAGGCGAAGGAGGCGCCCCGCAGGGTGACCAGCACGGGGTCGCTCATGGCAGCGGCCTTTCCAGGACGAAGGTGAGGGCGGCGACGGCGGCGAGGAGCGCGACGCCGGCCCCGACGAAGCGGGCGGAGATCCGGGCCTCGGGCACCAGCACGCGCAGGGTGCCGTCGTACCCCCGCCCGGCGAGCCCGGTCTGCAGCCGGGCCGCCCGGTCGAAGGCCCGGACGAACGCGGTGGCGCCGAGCCCGGCGAGCGAACGCCAGGTCGCGGCCCGCGTGGTGTGCCCGAGCCGGGCGGCCTGCGCCTCCCGGATCCGGCGCACGGAGTCCAGCAGGAGGAAGCTCATCCGGTACGTGACCAGGGCGACGTCCACCACCGGTGCGGGCACCCCTGCCTTCACCAGGCGCGGCAGCAGGTCCGACATGGGCGTGGTGAAGGCGAACAGCAGTACGCCGAGGGAGGCGGCCGAGGTGCGCAGCAGCAGCTCCCCGGCGCGGACCGGGCCGCCGTCGGCCAGGGTGACGAACCCGTCGGGCCCGCCGACCTGGACGAGCAGCGGCAGCGCGCCGGTCACGCAGAAGCCCAGTGGCACCCGGTAGGCACGCCACAGCCGGCGGCCGGGGACGCCCGCCGGGCCCAGCAGCACGACGAGCGCGGTCAGCAGGACCAGGGCGGCGCCGGGCCAGGGCGGCAGGGAGATCGCGAGCACGGTGAGGCCGAGCCCGAGCACGGCCTTGTCCACGGGATGGCGGTGGCGCCAGCGGCTGCTGTGCGCCGCCGCGTCGATCGGCAGCACGGGGGTCAGACCCGCCCGGTGGGGGAGTTTCCGCCGGGACCGTCGGACGCGCGCTCCTCGTCGGCCGTGGTCCTCGTGGCCGGGGAAGCCGCGGTCGCCGTCGCGGCCGCGGTGGCTGTCGATGCCGCCGTGGCGTTCGCCTCCGCGCCTGTCGCCTCCGGCCCTGCCGCCGGAGCCGGGCCGGTGTCCGCCCCGTCCAGCTGCGCCCGGGCCCGTGTCTCGCCCTGGCGCCGACCTCGGTGGAGGCCGAAGTAGTAGGCGAGGACGCCCGCGCCGAGCGCGGCCTGCAGGGAGAAGAGTGCCGACTCGATCTCACCGGACGGCGGCTCGTACAGCGGGGAGAACCAGGGCTGGTAGTCCGGCTCGATCTCCGTGATCGCGGTCTCCGCCTCGCCGTCGGCGCCCGTGAAGGGCTCCTTCTTGTGGTCGCCGAGGCCGAGGGCCAGTGGCAGTACGGCGAGCGCGGCCACGACGAACAGCAGCAGGAGGTTGATCTTCGTGTTCCGGTTCACCGGGCCACCGCCTTCGTCTCGGCCTCGGTGCCGGCGCTGTCGCGGCCGGCGGTCAGGAGCACGCCGAGCCGGGTCAGTTCGCCCTTGCTCGACTGCACCAGCAGACGCATCACGAGAACGGTGAGGAGACCCTCGCTGACCGCGAGCGGGATCTGGGTGACGGCGAAGATGGAACCGAACTTGCCGAGCGCGCCCAGGAAGCCGCTGCTCGGGTCCGGGAAGGCGAGCGCCAGCTGCACGCTGGTGACGCAGTAGGTGACCAGGTCGGCGACGAACGCGCCGAAGAACACCGTGACCATCAGCGGCACGTCGAACCGCCGCAGCAGCCGGTAGACGCCGTAGCCCGCCCAGGGGCCGGCGATCGCCATCGAGAAGACGTTGGCGCCGAGCGTGGTCAGGCCGCCGTGCGCGAGCAGCAGCGCCTGGAAGAGCAGGGTGATGGTGCCCAGCACCGCCATGATCGGCGGCCGGAACAGGATGGCGCCCAGCCCGGTGCCGGTGGGGTGGGAGCAACTTCCGGTGACCGACGGCAGTTTCAGCGCGGACAGGACGAAGGTGAAGGCTCCGGAGGCGCCGAGCAGCAGGGTGCTCTCGGGATGCTCCCTGACCTCACGGGTGAGTGCCCGGACTCCGTGGACGACGAACGGCGCGGACGCGACACCCCAGGCGATCGCGTGCGCCGGAGGAAGGAAACCCTCGGCTATGTGCATGGCTCAGCAGACCCTCTCCAGCACCTCGTGGATGGTTGACGCGCCTTGGCCGGTCTCCTGGCTGACGGGTACCACCGCCCGTGCTCCGCCTTCCCGGGTCACAAGACCCAGTGGCTGTCCGTGAGGACTGGAGCCGGACTTCCCGATCACAGTGGCGAGGGCCGCACCGGCATCACACCGGATTTCCCGTTCACCAAGGCGTGGTGACAGTAGTGCCCACACAAGGGCGCTGACAAGCGGAGACGAGGGGCGCGCGGGCGCCGTGGAACAGCTCACACCCCCGCGCACGCCCCACCGTCCCCCTGCCGCACACGAGTGACCTCGCGACGTCGGCGGACGGCGGGCAGTGTTCGCACTGGTGGCCGCCCTTGGCCAGGGAGGTCCCGGAGTTCATTCCCGCCGACCGGGGCTCCACCGTGTCGGGTACCAGGCTCGCGCTCGGGGAGCGCGTCGAGTACCCGTCACCGTACGGCAGTTGCCCGATGCCGGGTCACCGGCCTGCAAGGCGGGGGAGCCTGACGCCTGACCGAAAAAGGTGTACTAGAACCTCGCCGTCACCGGTCGCCGTCGCCGTCGCCCTCGTCATCGGCACCGTCGAACTCCTCGGTCTCGTCGCCGACAAGGCGGGTCCGCACGGCCCGTTCCGGGACGGGGTCGCCGGCCTCGACCTCAACGTCGCCGGCTACGCCGTCGTCGGCCTGTTCCTCGTCACCTGGGCGGTCGCCCTGCTGGTGTGGCGGTTCGCCCGGATCGAGGAGAAGCGGACGACGGGCCGCCCTCCGACTCCCGGCGCGCCGGGCCTGACCTGTGATCCGCCCGCAGACCGGCGCACCCACGATGCATCCGCACGCCCCCGGCGCATCGACGATGGTCCACGGCCCGCCCATACGTCGGTCCCGAGCCATGGGCAGCGCCTGGCCGGGCGCCGGGCAGGCTCCGCCCCTGCGGTCGGAGCCGCGACTCGCCCTCGCCCGCGCGCCGATCACCCGGCCGAGGCTCCTTCCGCCCGACGGGCCGACCGAGGACATCCAGCGTCCGTGGCCGCCGGGATCGCGGAGACGACGACCCGGCCCTGACACGCCGGGCGCAAGTTCCGGGCAGCCGGTCCGGATGCATGAGCAGGAAGGCGGCGACCCTCCGGGCGGCACTCGGCGTCTGACGGCAGGGCACCGCTACCGGGCGTGCAGCCCGTCCGCGAGGTGCCCGTGGCTGTGCCGCCAGCCCGTCGGGACCCGCAGGGCCCCCACCAGGTGGGGGTGGCCCAGTGGGAGGTCCGCGTGCACATGGGCCGTCGTCGCGGGAGCCGCGGGCGAGCCGGCCGTCGACCGGGCCTTTGACCCCGTCGGCGGCCACAGCCGTACGGCCAGCAGCGCCGCCGCCAGGGCGATCGCCCCCAGCGCGAGCACCGCCCGGCCGAGTCCGGCCGCTCCCAGCCACCCGGCGAGCGGGTACGTCAGCAGCCAGCAGCCGTGCGACAGGGAGAACTGCGCGGCGAACGCGGCCGTACGGCCCCCGGGCTCCACCGACCGGCGCACCAGCCGCCCGGCCGGGGTGAGCACCGCCGAGGACGCGGCGCCGAACGCGGCCCACAGGACGAGCAGCGCGGGCAGGCGCCAGTTCCCGTCCCGCGCGGCCGTGACGGCCCAGAGTCCGGCGAAGACGACGGCCAGGGACAGCGCGCCCGGCAGCATCACCGTCCGGTCCGGGACCCTGTTCAGGACCCGCGGCAGGGCCAGCGCCACGGCCATCGACCCGGCGCCGTACGCCCCGAGCGCGAGGGGGACGGCGCCCGCCGACAGGCCCAGCACCTCGCGGACGTAGACCACCGAGTTGACGGTCACCATCGCGCCGGCCGCAGCGACCGCGAGGTTCAGGGCGAGCAGGGCCCGCAGCGCGGGGACACCGAGGAAGAGGCGGGTGCCGGCCGTGGCCCTGGCGTACACCCCGCCCGCGCGGGGCAGGGTGGAGGCGGGCCGTTCGGGCAGGGCGGTCGAGAGCACCAGCGCGGCCGAGGCGAGGAAACCGAGGACGGTGCCGGTGAACAGCCGGTCGTAGGTGACGACGGACAGCAGGGCGGCCGCGAGGGCGGGGGAGAAGAGGCTCTCCAGGTCGTACGCGAGCCGGGACATCGACAGTGCCCGTGTGTAGTCGCGCTCCTCGGGCAGCACGTCGGGGATGACGGCCTGGAACGTGGGCGTGAACGCGGCCGAGGCGGACTGCAGGAGGAAGACCAGGACGTACACCTGCCAGACCTCGCCGACGAACGGCAGCGACACGGCGATCCCGGCACGCACCAGATCGGCCGTCACCATGAGCGCCCGGCGCGGCAGCCGGTCGGCGACCGCGCCGACCGCCGGGGCGATCACCACGTACGCCACCATCTTGATCGCCAGGGCCGTCCCGAGGACGGAACCGGCGTCGGCGCCCGCGAGATCGTAGGCCAGCAGTCCGAGGGCGACGGTCGCGAGCCCGGTACCCACGAGCGCGACGACCTGGGCGGCGAACAGCCGCCGGTAGGCGCGATGGCGCAGAACGGCGAGCATACGAACGGCTCCCCTCGGCGTGGCGTCGAGCGGTCGGGTGTCGGTACGCACGAGTGTAGCCCTCATGTGCGCACGTGCGCACATGAGGGCTACACTCGTATGTGACCCCCCGGGCCGCAGGAGGAACGCCTACGCTGGGCCCATGTCAGAACGCCACGCCGTGTCAGCTGCGTCCGGTGCGCACCTGCGTGCCCCCGACAGCGCGCGGCTCGCCGAGGCGACCGGAGTGTTCGCGATGCTCTCCGACGCCACGCGGCTCCATCTGCTGTGGCTGCTCGCCCAGGGCGAGTCGGACGTGGGTTCCCTGGCCGACCGTTGCGAGGCGTCCCGCACGGCGGTCAGCCAGCATCTGGCGAAGCTCCGGCTCGCCGGGCTCGTGGACACCCGCCGCGAAGGCCGTCACATCCACTACAGCCTCGCCGACGGGCACCTCAAGCGCCTGGTCCTGGAGGCGCTCAGCCACGCGGACCACCGGGTCAGCGGCCAGGCGCCGCACGACTGACCGCCCGACGGCGGCCGGGCCACCGGATCACTGCCCCGGCCGTCGCCCGATCACCTCGGGCCGGTCACCGGCGCGATGGACTCCAGCGTCGGCACGACCTCCTCGATCGAGCCGTCCGGCGCGAACACCAGCCGGTCCAGGGTGGATTCCCGGCGGACGCCGTCACCGCGCGGGGTGCCGGGGCCCGGGATCGCGAAGCGGTGGTAGCAGATGAACCAGTCGTCGGTGCCGGGGACGTTCACGACCGTGTGGTGGCCGGTGGCGAGGATGCCGTACTCCGGTCGCTTGCGCAGGATCACCCCCCGCTCGGTCCATGGGCCGAGCGGGGTGGGTCCGGTCGCGTAGGCCACGCGGTAGTCCTCGCTGCGGGTGTCGTCCTCCGACCACATGAAGTAGTAGACGCCCCGACGCTTGACGACGAAGGCGCCCTCGCGGAAGTTCTCCGGGGTGAACCGCCGAACCAGCGCCGGGTCGAAGGACACCATGTCCTCGTGGAGCGGCACGCCGTACGCCTCGCAGTTGCCCCAGTACAGGTACGTGGTGCCGTCGTCGTCCCGGAAGACGGCCGGGTCGATCATCTGGCCCGCGTAGTCGTCGCGTGCGACGAGCGGCCGGTCCAGGGCGTCGCGGAAGGGGCCGGTCGGGCTGTCGGCCACGGCCACACCGATCTGTTGGTCGGCGCAGAAGTAGAAGTAGTACGACCCGTCGCGCTCCCCGGCCGCCGGCGCCCAGGCGTGGCGTTCCGCCCAGCTCACGTCCGACTCCAGGTCGAGGACGACGCCGTGGTTCTCCCAGGTGACCAGGTCGTCGGAGGAGAACACCTCGAAGCGTGTGCCGCCCCAGCCCTCGAAGCCGTCCGTCGTCGGATAGATGTAGTAACGGCCCTGGAACTCCTGGATGTTGGGGTCGGCGTACAGCCCCGGCAGCAAGGGGCTGCGCATCGGCACCGCCTCGACCGTCCAGGTACGGGCCGTCCCGTCGGCCGTGGTGAGGGTGTAGTCCCGCGGGGTGCGGAAGTCGCGCGGGGTGCCCGACGGAGGGTCGATGCGGGAGTCCGCCGACAGGACGAACTCCGGTGCGAGAGCGTCGAGTGCGGTCCCCGGGTGCAGGGGCAGGACGACCTTGGACGTGGCGTCGTCGACGAGCGCGTACGCCTTCAGGCCCTCCGGCACGGCGGCGTCGACGACGGACGCCGTCGGCGCGAACCCGGCGAGGAGCCGTTCGTACTCGGTCCGCGTCACCGGCAGCACCGAGCCGTGCCGCGCGCCGGGCGGCAACGCGAACTCCTCGCAGGGCGTCCACCTCCCGGAGTCCAGATCGGTGGTCTCGAAGGGCACGTAGCCGCGCCCGCTGAACTCGTCCACGAACAGGTACCACGTGCGGTCGTCCGCGTTCGACCGGAAGACGACCGGCCCCTCGCCCTGTTCGACGGTCCCCTGACCGATCCGGTCGGCCACGAAGGTGTACGAGGTGTCGCGCAGTTCCTTCGACTTCTCCGCCGTGATGAACTTGCCGCCGGGCGCGGCGGGGGAGTGGGCGCGCTCGTCCTTGGTGAAGCGGTAGTAGGTGCCGTCGTGCCGGACGACGGTCGAGTCGATCACCGAGTGGCCGGGGTCGTTCCACAGCCGGGGCTCGCTGAAGACGCGGAAGTCGCGGGTGGTCGCGTACAGCATCCGGTTGTGGGTGTCGGCGGTGTGGTCCGGGTCGTGCGGCGCGTACAGCCTCGACGCCCAGAAGACGACGAACTCGCCGAGCTCCGGGTCGTAACAGGCCTCCGGCGCCCAGACGTTGCCGGCGGTGTCCGGGGCGACGCGCACCAGTCGGCGGTCGGTCCAGTGGACCAGATCGGTGCTCTCCCAGACCATGAGCGAGGTGCTCCCGGTGCGCTGTACCCGGTCCCAGTCGCCGTCCGGTTCCCCGTGCATCTTCAGGTCGGTGGCGATCAGGTAGAAGCGGTCGCCCTCCGGGGCGCGCACGAGGAAGGGATCGCGCAGCCCGCCCGTGCCGAGGTCCGAAGTGAGCACCGGATTCCCGCCGTTCAGCTCGCGCCAGCGCAGCGGGTCGTCGCCCCTGCTGAGCGCGAACCGGATCCGCTCTCCGTCCGGGCTGTCCTCGCCGGTGAAGTAGACGAAGACGTATCCGGCGTACTCCTGCAAGCCGACCTCCAGTGCTGCGATCTTCTGAGGCTTCCTGTGCGGAACTCCGTCGAAGAGTGTTGCTATCTGTGTCCGGTGGCGTCAATCGGCACAGGGATCCGGGGCGGCATCGAAAAGTTTCGGTGTACGTGTGCTTTCGGGCGGTCAGCCCTCCAGGCGGCGCAGCCGTTCCGCGTCGCAGGTGCGCGGGCAGGTGGAGCACGCCTCGGCCGGGCGGATCGTGTAGTAGAGGCAGCAGCCCAGGCGGGTGCGGGTCGGGTGCTCGCGGCCGTCACCGGTGCGCAGGAGGCGGAAGTCGGCGCCGCCGGGGAAGGGTGCGTGCGCGGTGGGCAGGACCGCGGAGGCGGCCCGGACGCCGGCGGCCTCGTCACCGCGCGCACGGCCGAGGTACCACAGGCCGGAGACCAGGTCGTCCGAGACCAGACCCCACAGCGCCCGCGCCCCGGCGGACGTACGGGCCGAACGCCTCCAGCACCGGGGTCATGTGGTCCGCGACGGCGGCCCTCAACTCGGCGCGCAGCGCCTCCTCGTGGGCGACGGCCCGGGTGCCGGGCAGGGCCGCCGCCGGGTCGTCCGGCAGACAGGCCAGGCCGGAGCCGGGCCGGATCTCGAAAGCGCCGGTCGCGAGGTCGACGCGTATGTCGGCGGGGGAGATACGGGGCACGCGCCGCTCCAGGTACCAGACCCCGCTCATCAGCAGGGCGGCCGACCAGGCGTAGTCGTGCAGGGCACGGGAGGCGGCGACATGGCGGGGCGCGGAGTGGTCGTGGCGGTCCCGGATGCGGGCGGCCTCCGCCTCGACGAAGGCCGCCACGCTCTCCTGGCCGTCCATCGGGCCGAGGGTGGGCGGGCCGGCTTGGGGCGCGTGCCCGCCAGGGGACGGCGACTGCCGGTCGTCCGCTCGGCCGGGTCGCGTCACGCGTACGGACAGGGCGTCGCACAGCGCGTCCAGACGGCGGTAGGCGGCGGAGAGGAGTTCCGGGACGTGCGTGGCGGAGTCGGCCCGGGCGTTCTCCAGGTGAGCCACGGTCATCGGTCACTCCAGAGCGTGAAGGGGTTTGGCAGTCGGGGTAGGTGAGGCTTACCTTATCCACAAGATCGCGCAGCGATGACCAGGCTCCGACCCCGAACCACCGGCGTAAGGCTTCCCGAGCGGTGACTCCTGCGGTTCGCAGGGCGGGCCCCACCACGAGACGGGCTCGCCCCGCCGCCCCCGACCCGCCAGCGGAGGTAGTGCACCATCCCATGCGTCTGTACCTGCTCGCCCTCAACCCCACCGACTCCGTCACCGAGGGCTTCCTGCCCGCCGCCGCCCGGCTCGGTCTGCGCGTCACCGTCCTCACCGACCGGCCCGACGCCCACCGCGCCCTCCACCCGGAAGTCGAGATCCTGCGGTGCGATGTACGGGACCACCGTGCCGTCGTCACCCGGATCTCCACCCACCACCGGCCCGACGCGGTCTTCACCAACAGCGACCACCTCCAGACCCAGGCCGCCCTCGCCGCCCACTACTTCGGACTCCCCGGCAAGGACTGGCGGGCCACCCTGCGCGCCAAGGACAAGGGCGAGATGCGCCGCCGTCTGGCCGCCGCCGGCGTGGACACCGTCTGGTCCGCGGAAATCGGCGACCCGGCCGACCTCACCGGCCCCCTCGTCGCCGACGCCCCTTACCCCTGCGTCGTCAAACCCCGCGAAGGCGTCGCCAGCGAGGACGTCGTCCGCGTGGCCGACGCGGGGGACCTCGTGGCCCGCGGCCAGGAGATCCTGGCCCGGCGCCCGGGGGCCGCCCTCGTCGTCGAGGAGTATCTGCCGGGCGAGCTGTACACCCTGGAGACCCTCGGCGACGTCCGGGGCCGGCACGTCCTCGGCGGCTTCCACACCGAACTGTCCCCGCCGCCGTACTTCATCGAGCGGCGGATGGCCTTCGTCCCGGCCCACCCCGAACCGGTCGTGGCACAGATTCTCGCCCAACTGGACGCGCTCGGGGTCGGATTCGGGTCCTGCCACACCGAGTTCGTCGTCCACGACGGCCGGGCCCGGATCATCGAGGTCAACTACCGTGCCATCGGCGACCGGTGCGACCTGCTGCTCGCCCGGCTCCTCGGCCTCCCCCTCTTCGAGCACATCCTCCGCACCCACCTCGGCGAGCCGCTGCCCGCCGGCCTGCCCGCAGAGCTGGGCGCCGGACGCGGTGCCGCGGCCCGTCTGGAGTATCCCTGCGCCGACCGGGCCGGGACCCTGATGGCCGCCCCCTCCGCCACCGAACTCCACATCGACGGCGTGCGCCTGATGTACCGTCCGCTGCGCGGTATCGGTGAGCGGCATGAGCTGTACCGGACCAACCGCGACTACCTCGGCGTCCTCACCGCCACCGCCACCACTTCCTCCGGGGCCGGTCAGGATGCGGTCGACCGGGTGGCGGCGGACTTCCTCGCCGCCCAGCGCTGGGAGATCCGGCCGTGACCGGCACCGCTCGCCCCGCGTCCGCCGCTGCTGAGAACACCGGCACCGCTCGCCCCGCGTCCGCCGCTGCTGAGAACACCGGCACCGCTCGCCCCGCGTCCGCCGCTGCCGAGAACACCGCCGTGTCCGCCGCGTCCGCCTCCATCTTCGGTGAGACCGCCTCCACCTCCGCCGCGACCAAGGACACCGTCGAAGCCGGACTCCTCATCCGTGTGCTCGGCGCCCTGCTCCGCGAGGACGTCGTCGGCCTGCGCTCCCGCAGCACCCTCGTCCACCGCCCCGACGGCCCCTGGCTGCGCCTGCCCGCCGCCGGCGACGCCCTCCTCCTGCCCGTCACCGCGGACGGCTTCCAGCACACGTACGCCGCCCGGGAACCCCTGCTGCTCAGGGAGTCGGACGGCACGCGCCTCGGCACCTGCGGCGCCGTCCTCGCCGCGCTGCGCGCCCTCGCCGAGCCCGTCGACCGCGCCGGATTCGACGCGTTCGCCGAGGAGTGCCGCCAGACTCTCGCGACGATGCTGCTGCACGAGGCGACGGGGGAGGACACCGCGGACCGGCTCGTCGACCTGTACGGAGCCGACCCCGCCGCCTGGACCGGCCTGCGCGCCGGTCTCGCGTTCGACACGCTCGCCGCGCGCCTCGACCACCCCGTCTACCCGACCGCGCGCGGCCGCTCCGGCCTGGGCAATGACCAACTACGCTGCTACGCACCGGAGTTCCATCCGAGCTTCCCCCTCCGGTGGCTCGCCCTGCCCCGGGAGGCCGTCACCCTGGCCGGAACCCTCCCGGACGGCTGGCCCGCCCCCTCCGGACTCGGCCTCGCGGACCTCGACCACAGCCATGTCACCCTGCCCGTGCACCCGTTGACCGCCGGGGCACCCCTCGAGGCGGCCCTGCGTGAGACCGGGCTCGCCGACCGAGCAGTCCTCGCCGACCGGGCGTACCTCACGGTCGTGCCCACCCTGTCGATGCGTACGGTCGCCCCGGTCGCCGCCCCCGCGCTGCACCTCAAACTGCCGCTGGCGACCGCCACCCTGGGGCTGCGCAACAGACGGTCCATCAAACCCGGCACGCTCGCCGACGGAGCTGCCGGACAGCGCCTCCTGGCGGCGGTACTGGACCGTGAGCCCCGCTTCCGGGGCCGGGTCCTGCACGCCGACGAGTCGGTGTACGCGCACGCCGGGCACGAACTGCTCGCGGTACTGTGCCGCCGCCACCCGGCGGACCTCGACGACTCGGTCGTCGTCCCCCTGGCCGCCCTCCTCGCCCCGGCACCCGGGGGGCGACTGATCCTCGACCACCTCGCCGACCGCTTCCACGGCGGTGACCCGATCGCGCTGCTCGACGCCGTGCTCACCCTGCTGTTCGACTGGCAGACCACGCTCCTCGGCTACGGCATCGCCCTGGAGTCGCACCAGCAGAACGTCTCCCTGGCGCTCGGCCCGGCCCCCGGCGACCTGCGGCTGCTGCTGAAGGACAACGACGGCCCGCGCGTCGATCGCGCTCGCCTGGCGGCCCGGTTCGGCCGCCCCGCAGGGCAGGCCGACTGCGGCTTCGACGACGCCCGCACCTTCACCACCGACGACCGTGAGGTGACCGACGTCTTCACCACCATCACCGTCCATCTGTGCGCCGGGGCCTACGCGTTCGGCCTCGCCCGGCACGGTCGAGCCTCACTGGCGCAGCTGCTGAGCCTCGTACGGGACCGGCTCACCGAGGCCGTCGACCGCCTCGGCGGTGACGCGGCGGCCCTCCTGCGCGCACGGGTGCTGCACGCCGCCGAACTGCCGGTGAAGGCGATGGTGACCGCCGGGACCCTGCTGAGCAAGGAGAGGTCGGGCGCCGCCGACATCAACAAGCACTACACCACCGGGCCCAACTACCTGCTCCGGGACGGCGGTTCGGCATGACCCCCGAAGTGGTCCCGCGCGACGACCCGCCCCTCCCGACCCTCTCGCCCTGCCCGCCCTGCCCGCCCCGCCCGACGAGCGCGCCGTACGCGGTGCCCGCAGCCTGCGGCCCGCCGGAGCCTCCGGGCGGGCCGGCGCGCCCGCCCGCCCCGCCTTCGCGACCGACCCGCCCCCACGTCCGCGTACCCGCTGGAGCCACCGCATGCCCCCGCTCACCGACTCGCCCGGTACCACCCGCCTCCCCGCCGCCGGCGACGCCGTCGCCCACACCCTGCTGAACTGCCTACTGCGCGAGGTGTCCGGCCCCGAGCACCAGACCGCCGTCAGCGACGGCCACCTCCTGCTGCGTCTGCCCCGCCGCGGCCTCCTGCTGAGGGTCGCCCTGCGCCGCACGTCCCTGCTGGGCGCGCACCGTTTCGCCGGCCCCGTCCACGAGCGGTCCGCCACCGGCTGGAGGCCGCTCGACTGGCGCCGCCTCGCCGCGTACACGCACGACGAGCTGACCCTGCGCACCGGAGTCCACAACGCCGAGTTCCTGCACCAGGTCGACTCCAGCCACCGCGCGCTCGCCACCGCGCTCGCCGCCCGCGAGGCCGGCGCACTCCTCGCGGCCGAAGACCCGGACTATCTCGCCTCCGAGCGGTCCCTGCTGTTCGGCCACCGCTTCCACCCCACCCCCAAGGCCCGCACCGGCGACGCGGAATCCTGGCGGTCGTACGCCCCCGAGGCCGCAGCCTCCTTCCCACTGCGGCGCCTCGCCGTCCGCCACCATCTGATCGCCGAGGAGAGTGCCGAGGCGGGGGCGACCGCCGTCCTCGACCGCGAATCCGGCGACGTGCCCGCGGGCTACCGGCCGCTGCCCGCCCACCCCTGGCAGTACGAGATGCTGCGCGGACACCGGCTGCTGCGCGAGGCCGTGGACCGCGGCGACATCCTCGACCTGGGCCCCGGCGGCCGTCCGTACGCGGCCACCGCCTCCGTCCGCACCCTCTTCGACGGTGACGCCTTCCTGAAGTTCAGCCTCAACGTCCGCATCACCAACTGCCTGCGCAAGAACGCCAGTTACGAACTCTCCGGCGCTGTCGCCCTCACCCGGATCCTGGCCCCGGTCCTCACCGACCTGGAGAGCCGCTACCCCGGCAGCGCGATGCTGCGCGAGCCCGCC
Source organism: Streptomyces sp. NPDC057438 (assembly GCF_042802995.1). Classification (NCBI taxonomy): domain Bacteria; kingdom Bacillati; phylum Actinomycetota; class Actinomycetes; order Kitasatosporales; family Streptomycetaceae; genus Streptomyces; species Streptomyces sp. NPDC057438. The sequence continues at coordinate 3,441 of NZ_JBHVDD010000098.1, read as the reverse complement.
TACCGCAGTCTCGCCCTCCCCGGCCCCGACGGCACCCCGGACCGGGCCCTCCTCGAAGGCTTCGGTGTGATCGTCCGCGAGGGTCTGTCCCGGCGGCTGCTCCCGGGCACCACCCCGCTGCTCGCGGGCGCCGTCGCCGACGAGTACCCGACCAGCGCCGCCCACCTCTCCCGCCTCCTCGGCAGCGCGGGTCCACAGGCCGCGCTGACCTGGTGGAAGGCATACCTCCGCCTCCTTGTCCCACCCGTCCTCGCCGCCTACTTCGACCACGGGCTCGTCCTCGAACCCCATCTGCAGAACGTCCTCGTCTGCGTCGACTCCGACGGCATGCCCGCCCAGGTCCTCTTCCGCGACCTGGAGGGCGCCAAACTCCTCCCCGACCACCACGCCGACGCCCTCGCCGCCCTGCCGCCCGAGGTCGCCGGACCGATGGCGTACGACGCCGGGCGCGGCTGGGACCGCGTCGTGTACTGCCTCCTCGTCAACCATGTCGCCGAGCTGCTCGCCGTCCTCGCCGATCTGCACCCCGGGACCGAGCGCGACCTCTGGACGGAGGTCCGCGCGGCGATCCGGGCCCACGCCGGCGAGGCGGGCTGTCCGCCCCTCCTGGCCGCCCTCCTCGCCGGAGCCCCGCTCCCCGCCAAGACCAATCTGCTCACCCGCTGGGAACGCAGGGCCGACCGCGAGGCCGGCTACGTCCGCCTGCCCTCCCCCCTCGCCGAGGACGTCCTGCACCGGAGTCCCCGTTGAACCAGGAGCGCCCGTCGAACCAGGAGCCGTCGATGACCCTGCCCACCCCCGCCGTACGCGACCGAATCGTGTCCCTGCCCTCCGCCCGACTCCCCGCGTACGTGTACGACCTGACAGCCCTGCGCCACCATGCCGCACAGGTGCGGGCCGCCCTCCGCGAACGGGTCGAGCTGTACTACGCGGCCAAGGCCAACCCCGAGCCGGAGATCCTGGCCGCCCTCGGCCCGTACGTCGACGGCTACGAGGTGTCCTCCGGCGGCGAACTCGCCCATGTGGCCCGGGCCGTACCGGGCAGGCCGCTGGCCTTCGGCGGCCCCGGCAAGACCCCGGACGAGATCCGGTCCGCCCTGGAGCGGGGCGTCGCACGCTTCCACGTGGAGAGCGAGCACGAACTGCGGATGCTCGGCGAACTGGCACGCCGGGCGGCACCGGCCCGGCCCGTCGGGGTGCTCCTGCGCTTCAACCTCGCGGTGGCCGACGGCTCGCTGGCGGGCAGCTCGCTCGCGATGGGCGGCCGTCCCACCCCGTTCGGCCTGGACCCCGGCCGGGCCCCGGACGTGCTGCGCCCCCTCACCGACGGCACCTACCCGCACCTCGAACCGCTCGGCGTCCACGCCCACCTCGCGAGCGGCCTCGACGCCCCCGAACTGCTCACCGTCGCCCGATCGGTCGTGGACTGGGCGACGGCCCTGGACGTACCGCTGCGCGAGGTGAACGTCGGCGGCGGGATGGCCGTCGACTACACACGCCCCAAGAGCCGCTTCGACTGGACGGCGTACGGCGCGGGCCTCGCCCGGCTGGCCGACGCGCACCCGGAACTGACGGTGCGCATCGAGCCGGGCCGGGCGCTGACCGCGTACTGCGGCTGGTACGCCACCGAGGTGCTGGACGTGAAGCGCAGCCACGGCGAGGAGTTCGCCGTGCTCCGGGGCGGAACACACCATCTGCGCACCCCGGCCACCAAGGGGCACGACCAGCCGTGCTCGGTGCTGCCGGTGGAACGGTGGGAGTACCCGTGGCCGCGCCCGTCGGCCGAGGGGGAGCGCGTCACCCTCGCCGGGCAGCTGTGCACACCGAAGGACGTACTCGCGCGCCAGGCGCACGTGCCGAGGCTGCGGGCGGGAGACAGAGTGGCCTTCGCGCTCGCGGGGGCCTACGCCTGGAACATCTCGCACCACGACTTCCTCATGCATCCGCGTCCCGGTTTCCACTTCGTCGACTGAACCTCGCCCGCCCCGCCACGGAACCCGACCACCCGCCCCGCCCCTCTGAGGGGGTGTGACCGTTGACAGGCGGGCAGGCCGGGCGCAGACTCGTGCGCACAAGAGAGTGAAGTGAATTTCACCTGACGAACATGGTCGGGACCCCGGGACGGCACGCGGCCCGTCCTCCACGACGAGGAGTACTCCATGCACACCACTGTCGGCATCATCGGCGGCGGCCCGGCGGGGCTGCTGCTGGCCCGTCTGCTGCACAACGCGGGAATCGACAGTGTGGTTCTGGAACGCAAGGACCGCGCCTACGTCGAGCAGCGCCAGCGCGCCGGAATCCTGGAGCAGGCCACCGTCGACGTGCTGCGCTCGGCCGGGGCGGGGGCACGGCTGGACGCCGAGGGCATCCCCCACGACGGCATCGAGCTGCGCTTCGACGGCCGCGCCCACCGCGTCGACTTCCCCGGGCTGACCGGCGGGCGCCGGGTGTGGGTCTACGCCCAGACCGAGGTCGTCAAGGACCTCATCGCCCTCCAGCTCACCGGCGGCGGCCCGCTGCTGTTCGAGGCCGAGGTGCACGCCGTGGAGGGCGCCGACAGCGACCGCCCGTCGATCCGGTACACCCACGGGGGTCGCGAACAGACCCTGACCTGCGACTACGTCGTCGGCTGCGACGGCTTCCACGGCGTGGCCCGCGACGCCGTTCCGGACGGCGTACGGACGACGTACGAGCGGACGTACCCCTACTCCTGGCTGGGCATCCTCGCCGACGCCCCGCCCGTCTACGACGAGCTGATCTACGCCCACTCGGAGCGCGGCTTCGCCCTCGCCAGCATGCGCTCACCGGCCGTGAGCCGCCTCTACCTCCAGGTCCCCAACGGCACCGACCCGGGAGACTGGTCCGACGAGCGGATCTGGGACGAGCTGGACGCGCGCCTCGCGCTCACCGCGAACCCCGGCTGGCGGCTCAAGCGCGGACCCGTCACCTCCAAGGCCGTCCTCCCGATGCGCAGCCACGTCACCGAGCCGATGCGCCACGGCCGGGTCTTCCTGGCCGGCGACGCCGCGCACATCGTGCCGCCCACCGGCGCCAAGGGGCTCAACCTCGCGGCGACCGACGTCATCGTGCTGGCCCGCGCCTTCGCCCGGCTCCGGGAGACCGGGTCGACCGAACTGCTCGACGCCTACTCGGACACCTGCCTGCGCCGGGTCTGGCGGGCCGAGCACTTCTCGTACTTCATGACCACGACCCTCCACACGGACCCGCACCAGTCCCCGTTCGAGACCAGGCTGCAGCTCGCCCAGCTCGACCGGGTTGCCACCTCACGCCACGCGGCGGCCGAACTCGCCGAGAACTACACGGGGCTGTCGCTGGGGACCGACTCGTGACCGACTCCTGACCGGGATCCCCGACCAGGGTGCCCGGCCGGGCGGACGACGCCGAGGGGCGGGCGGCGAACCGGTACCGTCGACGCCCCCC
>NZ_JBHVDD010000097.1:0-33383 GCF_042802995.1 Streptomyces sp. NPDC057438 | reverse complement strand
GGCCTCGCCTCCTACGTATGGACCCGCGACATCGACAAGGCGATGCGTCTGGCCGAGGGCATCCGCGCCGGCCAGGTCTACGTCAACGCCACCGGCGTCGGCACCGGCGTCGAGCTCCCCTTCGGCGGCTACAAGCACAGTGGCTGGGGCCGGGAGAAGGGCCTCGAAGGACTGGCGAGCTATCTGCAGACCAAGAACGTCTGCATCGGGTTCGGGAACCGGTCATGAGATACCGCTCGCTCGGAGAGCGCGGCCCCGTCGTCTCGGTGGTCGGCGTGGGCGGCAACAACTTCGGCAGCCGCCTCGACGAGGACGGCACGAAGGCCGTCGTCCACGCCGCCCTCGACGCCGGGATCACCCTGTTCGACACCGCCGACATGTACGGCGGATGGGGCGATCGGGGCGGCCTCCGGGGCGACGGTGAGCGGCTCCTGGGGGCTGCGCTCAAGGGCCGCCGCGACGAGGTGGTGCTGGCCACCAAGTTCGGCATGGAGATGAGCCGGGAAGCCGACCTCTACGGTCCGCGCGGGGCCCGCCCCTACATCCGGTACGCGGTCGAGGCGTCGCTCAGCCGGCTCGGCACCGACCGGATCGACCTGTACCAGTACCACGAACCCGACGGCGTCACACCGCTGGAGGAGACCGTCGCCGCGCTCCGGGAACTGGTCGACGAGGGCAAGATCCGGTACCTCGGCTGCTCCAACCTCCCGGCCGAGCAGATCACGGACGCCTTCGTGTCCACCCAGGAGCGCTACCACCTGCTCGACCGCGGCGCGGAACAGGATCTGGTCCCTGCCTGCCTGCGCCACGGCCTCGGCCTGCTGCCGTACTACCCGCTGGCCAACGGCCTGCTCAGCGGGAAGTACCGCCGCGGCGAGGAGCCCCCGGCCGGCAGCCGCCTGGCCTCGCGACAGGGCTGGCTCACGGACCCGGCCCTCGACAGGACCGAGGCGCTGACCCGATACGGCGCCGACCGCGGCCTGACCCTCCTCCGGGTCGCGGTCGGCGCACTGGCGGCCCTGCCCGCAGTCGGCTCCGTCATCTGCGGAGCCATGACCCCGCAACAGGTCGCCGCCAACGCGGCGGCGGCCGACTGGATACCCGGCGCGGCCGACCTGGCCGAGCTGGACGCGATCGTCGCCCCCGGCGAACGCGTCGTCTGAAGTCCCACCCCTTCCGAAAACCCGCGACCCCGAGGCTGGAAACCATGCGAGAGATCGTCACCTTCGACGCCTACGCGACCCTCATCAACTTCGAGCTGGCCCCCACGACCCTGAAGGTCCTCGAGGACCGGCTGGACCTGGACAACCTGGACGTCGACGAGTTCCTGGACGACTTCCGCGTGATGCGCTTCCAGGCCGTCCTGGAGGCCTACCGCCCCTACCACGAGATCCTGCACTCCAGCCTGCGCAACGCCATGCGCCTGCACGGCCTGGAGTACCGCGAGTCCGACGGCGACGCCCTCGTCGAGGCCGTCCCCACCTTCGGCCCCTGGCCTGAGGTCCCGGACGCGCTGCGCGCGCTGAAGACGAAGTACGAGATCGCGATCATCTCCAACACCGACGACAACCTCATCGCGCGGAACGTCGAGAACATCGGTGTCGAGTTCGACTACGTCATCACCGCCCAGCAGGCCGGCGCCTACAAGCCCGACCGCCAGACCTTCGAGTACGCCTTCAAGACGATGGGCGTCGAGCCGTCCCAGGTCATCCACACCGCGCAGGGCTGGGAGTACGACCACATCCCGACCCGCGACCTCGGCCTGAAGCGCCGCGTGTGGATCAACCGCTACGGCCGCCTGGGCAGCTCCGACTACCAGCCCTACGACGAGCTGCCCGACCTGTCGGGCCTGCCGAAGCTCCTCGGCTGCTGACCTACGGCGCACCGGCGAAACAGAGCGAGAAGACAAGAGGACGCACGCCATGAAGCAGATCCCCTACTGGATGGACACAGCTCCCGCCCTGCCCGACCGTTCCGGGAAGGACCTGCCCGACGAGGCGGACGTGGTGGTGATCGGCGGCGGCCTCACTGGCCTGTCCACCGCTTACCACGCCGCCCGTAAGGGTGCCCGGGTCGTCCTGGTCGAGAAGGACCAGGTCGGTTCGGGTGCCTCCGGGCGCAACGGCAGCCACTGCAACCCCGGCATCACCATCAGCCCGGCCCAGGCCCGCCAGCGCTACGGGCAGGAACGTGCTCGCGAGCTCTATGACGCGTTCCGCGTCGCAGTGGACCTCGTGGAGGAGATCGCGGTCAAGGAGAAGATCGACTGCGACTTCCACCGTGCCGGGCGCCTCGGCCTGGTCTGCAAGCCCAAGCACCTCGAAGGCATGCACGCCAAGCAGCGCGACCTGGCCGAGAACTTCGGCCACGAGACGGTCGTCCTGAGCAAGAGCGAGCTGCGCGCCGAGCTGGGCTCGGACTACTACCATGGCGCCCTGCTCGACCCGCTCGGCGCAGCCCTGCACGTGGGCAAGTTCGTCGTCGGCCTGGCAGACGCCGCCGAGCGTGCCGGTGCCGAGATCCACGAGCGCAACGCCGCCACCGGCCTCACCCGCCTCCCTGGCGGCGGCTTCGTGGTGGAGACCATGCGCGGCACCATCCGTGCCAAGCAGGTCATGGCGGCGACGGATGCCTACACCGACAATGCGCTGCCGTGGTTCCGCAAGCGGCTGATCAACGTCGGCAGCTTCATCATCGTCACCGAGCCGCTGGGGGAGGCGCGCGCCAAGGAGCTCATCCCCAACGGCCGCCTGCTGGTCGCCCACAAGAATGTCGGCAACTACATCCGTCTCACGCCGGACAACCGCCTCGCCTTCGGCGGCCGGGCCCGATTCGCCCCCTCCAACCCGGCGTCCGACGTCAAGAGCGGTGACATCCTCAAGCGGGAGATGACGGAGATCTTCCCGCAGCTCGCGGGGGTGCGCATCGACTACGTGTGGGGCGGCATGGTCGGCTTCTCCTGGGACCGCATCCCGCACGCGGGCGACGTCAACGGCCTGTACTACTCCATGGGTTACTGCGGCCATGGCGTCCAGATGGCCACGTACATGGGCCGCGCGGTCGCCGAGATGATGGACGGCAATCCCGAGGCCAACCCGATGCGCGGCTTCGGCTTCCCGAAGGTGCCCGTCCCCTTCTACAACGGCACACCCTGGTTCCTGCCGTTCGGCGGCGCCTACTACAAGGCGAAGGACCGCCTGCTCTGACCGGGCGCCGCCGCCGATGACGTCGCGGGGGCCTTGACCGCGGCAAAGCGAGAGGCCCCCGCGACCCCCTGGACGCCCCCTGAGAGAAGGCCCGTACACCCATGACCGCCGCAGTCACCCGCACCGAGCACGACCTGCTCGGCGACCGGGACGTTCCCGCCGACGCGTACTGGGGTGTCCACACCCTGCGCGCCACGGAGAACTTCCCGATCACCGGCATGCCGATCTCCGCGTACCCGCATCTGATCGAGGCGCTGGCCGCGGTCAAGGAGGCCGCCGCCCGCGCGAACGAGGAACTGGGCCTGCTGGAGGCGGGGAAGGCGGCGGCGATCATCGCCGCGTGCCGGGAGATCCGTTCCGGCAAGCTGCACGAGCAGTTCGTGGTCGACGTCGTGCAGGGCGGCGCGGGCACGTCGACGAACATGAACGCCAACGAGGTCGTCGCCAACCGGGCGCTGGAACTCCTCGGCCACGCCAAGGGCGAGTACCGGTTCCTGCACCCGAACGAGGACGTCAACCTCGGCCAGTCCACCAACGACGTCTACCCGACCGCGGTGAAGGTCGCGACGGTGTTCGCGGTACGGGGACTGCTCAAGGCGATGGCCGTCCTCCAGGACTCGTTCGCCCGCAAGGCGGTCGAGTTCCGCGACGTGCTCAAGATGGGCCGTACCCAGTTGCAGGACGCGGTCCCCATGACGCTCGGCCAGGAGTTCTCCGCGTATGCCGTGATGATCGAGGAGGACCGGTCCCGACTCTCCGAGGCGGTCGAGTTGATCCATGAGATCAACCTGGGTGCCACGGCCATCGGCACCGGCCTCAACGCGCCCGCCGGATACGCCGAGTCGGCCCGCCGGCATCTCGCGGACATCACCGGGCTGCCGCTGGTCACGGCCGCCAATCTGGTCGAGGCGACGCAGGACTGCGGCGCGTTCGTGCAGATGTCGGGCGTGCTCAAGCGGATCGCGGTGAAGCTCTCCAAGAGCTGCAACGATCTGCGGCTGCTGTCGTCCGGGCCGCGCGCGGGACTCAACGAGATCAACCTGCCGCCGGTGCAGGCCGGTTCGTCGATCATGCCGGGCAAGGTCAACCCCGTCATCCCCGAGGTCGTCAACCAGGTCGCCTTCGAGGTGATCGGCAACGACGTCACCATCACCATGGCCGCCGAGGCGGGCCAGCTCCAGCTCAACGCCTTCGAACCGATCATCCTGCACTCCCTCTCGGAATCCCTCACGCACCTGCGCGCCGCCTGCCTCACCCTCGCCGAGCGCTGCGTCGACGGCATCACCGCCAACGAAGCCGAACTGCGCGCGGCGGTCGAGAACTCCATCGGCCTGGTCACCGCCCTCAATCCGCACATCGGGTACACGGCGGCCACCGACATCGCCAAGGAAGCCCTCGCCACCGGCCGGGGCGTCGCCGAACTCGTGCTGGAGAAGGGTCTGTTGCCCGCCGAGACCCTCGCCGACCTGCTCCGCCCGGAGATCGTCGCCGGCCGGGGGCAGGTACGGGCCTGACGACAGCCGGCTCCGGCCACCGGGGCGCCGACTCCGGTACCGGATGGCCGACCACGCCACCATGCCGCCGCTGACGCCACCGGGTGTCCGACGACGCCACCGGGTCGCGACCGCGGCTCTCCCCAGACCGACGAGGAACGCGTATGAGACTGCAGGGCGTCAACGCCGTGATCACCGGAGCGTCGAGCGGCATCGGGCAGGCGATCGCCTCCCACTTCCGCCGCGAGGGCGCCCGCCTCCTGCTCACCGGACGGCGACCCGAGCCGCCGGAGAGCCACCCGGACGACCTCTACCTGGCGGGGGACCTCTACGACGAGCGGTTCGTCGCCGATCTCGCCGCTCGGGCGCGGGGGCACCTGGGTGACGTGGGAGTGGTCGTCCTCTGCCACGGCCTCCAGCGGTCCGGCCCGCTCGCCGAGACGTCCTACGAGGACGCCCGCGACGTGCTCCACGCCAACCTCCTCAGCGCGTTCCTCGTCATGAAGCACCTGATGCCGCTGGCCCCCGAGCGGGGCGCGTCGATGGTGTGCGTCAGCTCCCGCCTCGGGATGGTGGGCATGCCGAACCAGACCCTGTACTCCGCCGCCAAGGGCGGTCTGATCGCGCTGGCCCGGGGCGCCGCCGTCGAATGGGCGGACCGCGGCATCCGCGTCAACGTCGTCGCCCCCGGTCTGACCATGACCCCGGTCATCGAGGCGTCGTTCCAACGGCGCCCCGACCCCGCCGCCTACCGGCGCACCCGAGAGGACTCCATACCGATGCGCCGGCTCGCCACGCCCGAGGAGGTCGCCGACGCAGTCCTCTTCCTCGCCTCCCCGGAGTCGTCCTACATCACCGGCGCCGTGCTGCCCGTGGACGGGGGCTACACCGCGTTCTGAGCCTGGCACCGGGCCGCGCCCACTGTCTGAGCGCCGGGCCCGCCCCCAAGCCCGGGCCCGGCGCGGACCGTCGTCACCAGCCCGTGTCGTCCCACTGGTCCAGCAGCGTCTCGGCCAGGTCGTCGTCGGGTTCGGGCAGGTCGCCGTGGAGCGACTGCTCCGTCCAGATCACTTTCCCGCGGGCCAGGTAGCGGGTGCCCCACCCCTGCGTGAACTGGGCCACGAGGAACAGTCCCCGCCCGCCCTCGTCGGTGTCGGCGGCTCGGCGCAGATGCGGAGAGGTGCTGCTGCCGTCAGTCACCTCGCAGATGAGGCTGTCGCCGTCGCGCAGGACCCGCAGCCGCCTCGGGTCACTGCCGTAGCGGATGGCGTTGGTGACCAACTCGCTGATCACCAGCTCGGTGGAGAACGCGAACTCCTCCAGCCCCCACTCCTGCAGCCGGCGGGTGACCTGGGCCCGGATCCCGGCGACGGCAGCGGGATCCGCGGGGATGTCCCAGTCGGCGACCTGGGACGGGTCGAGCAGCCGGGAGCGGGCGACGAGCAGGGCGATGTCGTCGCTCGGACGCACCGGCAGCAGGGCGTCGAACACCGCCCGGCAGGTCTCCTCCGGTGTCCGGTCCGGCCCCGCCAGGGCGTCGTGCAGCAGCGCGAGACCGGTGTCGATGTCCCGGCCGCGGTCCTCGATCAGCCCGTCCGTGTAGAGGACCAGCCGCGAGCCCTCGGGCAGGGTGTACTCGGCCTTCTCGAAGGGCCGGCCGCCTCCGAGGCCCAGCGGCGGTGAGACCGGTACCGGCATCCGCTCGACCGTGCCGTCGGGGCGCACCAGGGCCGGTTCCAGATGCCCGGACCGGGCCAGGGAGCACCGCCCGGCAACCGGGTCGTAGACGGCGTACAGGCAGGTCGCTCCCGTGATTCCCTCGCCGTCGCGGCTCTCCTCGCCGTCGACCCGGGTGACCAGCTCGTCGAGACGTCTGATCAGTTCGTCCGCGGCCAGGTCGAGGGACGAGAACGTGCGCACCGCGGTGCGCAGCCGGCCCATGGTGGCCGCGGCGTGCAGACCGTGGCCCACCACGTCGCCCACCACCAGCGCCACCCGCGCCCCGGGCAGGGGGATGACGTCGAACCAGTCGCCGCCCACACCGGCCCGGGCGGGCAGATAGCGGTACGCGACCTCGACGGCGGACTGCTCGGGCAGGGAACGCGGCAGGAGGCTGCGCTGCAGGGCCACCGCCAAGGCGTGCTCGCGCGTGTAGCGGCGCGCGTTGTCGATGGCGACCGCGGCCCGGGCGGCCAGTTCCTCGGCGAAGGCCAGGTCCTCCTCGTCGAAGGCGTCCTGCTCAGCGCGCCAGAAATTGACCAGGCCCAGCACGACACCACGGGCCTGGAGCGGCACGGTGATCAAGGAGTGGAGTCCGGAGTCCAGGATGCGCCGGGCCCGTTCGGGATCCTGGACGCGCCAGTCGTAGGACGCGGTCAGGTCGGCGTCGAGGACGGGCCGGCCCTGCTGGGCGCTGACGGCCACCGGGTTCTCGGGGGCGAAGCGGATGAGGTCCCCGACGGGGAAGAGAGGCCAGGACGACCCCTTGGCGCTGTGCAGGGCCGTGCGACGCAGCTGGGGACTCGGTCCGACCGGCTCCTCACCCTCCAGCACCGGATCCTGGAGGTCGACCGTGGCCGCGTCGGCGAACCCGGGGACCGCCACCTCGGCCAGCTCCTCGGTGGTGCGCACCACGTCCAACGTGGTGCCGATCCGCACCCCGGCCTCGTACAGCATCCGCAGCCGCTTCCCGGCCATGGCCGCCCGGCCCGCCAGGGCCTGGAGTTCCGTGGTGTCCCGCAGGGTGGCCACATGGCCCCGTACGCCGCCTTCCGGGTCGACGGGCCGGAGGTTGACCGCCAGCAGATGGTCGCCGGCCAGGTGGACCTCGTCGGTGACCACCCGGCCGGAGGCCAGCAGAGCGGCGGTGCCCGCTTCCAGGCCCAGAGCGGTGATCTGGCGCTGCTCCGCGTCCGTGGGCAGGTCCAGCAGGCGCCGTGCCTCGTCGTTGGCGAGGAGCAGCCGCCCGTCACCGTCGATGATCAGCACTCCCTCCCGCACCGCGTGCAGCACCGCGTCGTGGTGCTCGTACATCCTGGTCATCTCGCCCGGTCCCAGTCCGTGGGTCTGTCGGCGCAGCCGCCGCGACACCAGGGCGCTGCCGCCGGTGACGAGAGCCAGCGCACCTGCGACGGACCCGAGCAGGATCGGCATCTGACGTTGGACCACGGAGTTGACGTTCTTGACCGTGACCCCGACCGACACCAGGCCGACGATCTTCCGTCCTCCGGTGTCGAAGACGGGAACCGTGGACTCCACGGCGAGCCCGAGGCTGCCCTCGATGTCCTGGGTGAAGGGCCGGCCGGCGGCCGCCTCCTTGCGCAGGGCGAAGACGTGTTCCCCGATCAGGCTCGGGTCGGGGTGTGTCCAACGGTAGCCGCGCGGATCGATGGCGACGACGAAGTCGACACCGGTCAGCTCACGGGTCTCCTCCGCCCGCGGCTGCAGTACGGCGGTGGGGTCCGCGGACTTCATGGCCTCGACCGTGCCCGGGGCCCGCGCGAAGGCCTGGGCGACGCCCAGTGACACCCTGCGGGCCTCCTCCGTGCCAGACGTGCGGGCCTGGAGGACGAGCGCCACGCCCGCCGCGGCCGCGAACAGGATCACCAGCACCAGCTGCCACAGGAACACCTGACCCGCGACGCTGCGCGCGCTCAGCACGGAACGCGCACGGGTCCCGGGCGGCCGGGCGGGCGACCTGCGTGACCGGTTCGGGTCCTCGCGCGGGGGCGCGGCAGCCGCCGCACCGGAACGACGACCGCCGGGCCGGCCGGTCGACCGGTCGAAGATGCTGGTCATGTCCACGGGATGTCCTTCCCGGTGCCCGGCGGGGAGCCGGCGGTGCCGAGAGACGGTGCCGACCCGTCCCTGTGCCGTGTCCTCAGGACCGCACCCACTCCTGCCAGCGCTTGATCACGGCTTCCTTGTTCTCGACCCACCAGCCGATGTCCAGGTCGAAACCGGTGTAGAGGTGCTCGGGGGAGCTGGCCAGATCCGCGGCGGCCCTGGGCAGGTACTTGTACGCGGTCGGCACCACCGGGCCCATGGGGTAGAGCTCGGCGACGGCGGCCTGCACCTCGGGGCGCAGGGCGAAGTCGATGAGCCGGTAGGCGGCGTCCGGGTGCCGGGCGCCGCGGGGGATGCCGTAGCCGTTGCTCTGCCGGCGGGCGCCGTTCCACTGGTAGGCGAGCGGGGCACCTCGCTGGATGAGGTGGTTCGGGCGGCCGTGCCAGACCGAGGTGGCAGCGACCCGTTGGCGTTCCAGAAGCAGCCCCGGCGTGGAGCCGTCGCCCCAGAACCGGCGGACGGCGCCCTTGATCTCGTCCAGGGCCGCGAAGGCGCGGTCGACGTCGAGGGGGTAGAGCCTGTCGGCCGCCACACCGTCGGCGAGGAGGGCGAACTCCAACTCGGGCGGGCCCGCCTCCGGGCTCTGCAGGGCACGGCTGCCCGGGAAACCCTTGGTGTCCCAGAAGTCGGCCCAGGTCTCCGGCACCCTCCCTTGGAAGCTGTCGGTGCGGTACGCCATGACGCTGGCCCAGTAGTTCTTGCCGACGCCGTGGGAGGTGAGCAGGGACTGGGCGATACCGGCGTTCCGGGCGTTCCTCAGCCGGTCGTGGTCGAGTTCCTGGGTGGCGTCGTCCTTCTCGAAGAGGGCCAGCGCGCTCATGTCGATGTCGATGAGGTCGAACCGGGGGCCCTCCCGGATCTGGGAGAGGATCTCCGCGTACGTCGGGACGTGGACCACGTCGACCCGGACACCGGTCTCCTTGCCGAACGGCTCGTACACCGCCTTGCGGTGCGCCTCGCCGTAGGCGCCGCCGATGTCCCGGACGACGACTGTCCTGCTGTTTCCGGATCCGCCGGAGTTCCGGGCGGCGGGGGGCCCGCACGCGGTGGACGTCACGGCGGCGGCACCCGCCGTGACGGCGCCGACGCCCCGGAGGAACGTTCTTCGGTCGATTCCGACGTCCTTCACCGTGTGCCTCCTGCGAAGCCGGGTGCGGTGCCCATGGGATGGGGCTGAGGGCGGCCGCCGACGTTCGCGACTGTGACGCGAGCGGATCATGAGTCGGCCGGGGCGATGTGTGACCAGTCACGTCATGCTACGGCCATCGACGTCACATCCCTATGGCCGTGACATTGCCCGCGCAACGCCGCGGCGGCCCCGGCCCTCCCCCGCACAAGCAGCCCCGGACGTGGGCCCGCCGATGGTGGCCGTCGCCCGCGGCGACCAGCTTCCGTCAGGAGCAGCACCCTGGTCGCCTTGGCCACCACGATTCCCCTGCGGGCCGCATCGGGCACTCTTCGCCGTCACAAGGGTTGCCGTGCCTGCACGCAAGAGATAAGTTTCAGGATGGAACAGAAACAAAAAAGCATCCGCCGGCCGAAGCGGCCACGATGAGATGCGAGCCACGAAGGAGGGGATCTGCTGATGACTTCCACGCTGAGCCGGGCGCTGGCCAACTACCCCAACAGGTTCGACCCCGCCGCGCTCGGTGGCCTGCCGGAGCGACTGCGGTCCACCGTCAACCGGCGAATCGGCGTGCTGGGCCCGGGTTACGCGCTGAACTATCGGGAGCCGGTCGAGTTCGTCTCCGGTCGAGGCGCTCACCTGTTCGACCCGGAGGGCAACGACTACCTTGACGCCTACAACAACGTGCCGTGCGTCGGTCACGCACACCCGCACGTCGTCGAGGCCGTGTCCCGCCAGATGGCGGCGGTCAACACCAACACGCGGTATGTGCAGGAGTCACTCGTCGACTACGCCGAGCGTCTTCTCGCGACCATGCCCGAGGCGCTTTCGAGGGTCAGCTTCGCGTGCAGCGGGTCGGAGGCGAACGACCTGGCCATGCGCGTGGCTCGCTTCCACACGGGCGGCGAGGGAATCGTCGTGACTCGCTGGGCTTACCACGGTCTGACTCGCGAGGTTGCGAGCTTCTCGCCGACGCTCGGAGCGGGGTCACCGCTCGGGCCGAATGTGCGGGTCATCGATGCTCCGGATCCGCGCATCGTCCCGCCGGGTTCATCGCTTCCCGAGCACATGCGAAGCCAGGTGCGCGGCGCGATCGACGACCTCGAGCGCCACGGCTACCGGCTTGCGGCGCTGATCACCGACTGCGCGCACTCCAGCGACGGCCTCTTCACCGACCCTGTCGGTTACCTGTGTGACATGGTCGAGGAGGTGCACGCTGCGGGCGGCGTGTACATCGCCGACGAGGTCCAGTCGGGATTCGCCCGGCTCGGAGAGTCGATGTGGGGGTTCAGCCGCCATGGGGTGCTTCCGGACATCGTCACGATGGGCAAGCCCATGGGCAACGGCATGCCGATCTCCGGCGTGGCGTTCAGGCCCGAGGTGTGCGACGAGTTCGGGCGCACTGTTCGTTACTTCAACACCTTCGCGGGCAGTTCGATCGCGGTGGCCGCCGGTGCCGCGGTTCTGGACGTTTTCGAAGCGGAGGACGTGCAGCAGCGAGTTCTCGACAGCGGCAGGGCGCTTCGAGCCGGCCTCGAGGAGATCACTCGTGAGTCTCCGCACGTCGCGGAGGTGCGCGGCAGCGGTCTGTACGTGGGCGTCGACATCGTGAAGGACCGGGAGTCACTGGAGCCCGATCGTGTTCGCGCCGACGACGTCATCAACGACATGCGCGAGCGTCGCGTCCTCATCAGCGGCACCGGCGAAGCAGTCAATGTGCTCAAGATCCGACCGCCGTTGGCCTTCGACTCGGCTGACGTGACGCGATTCCTCGAGACATTCGCGGAGATCGCCGAGACTCGCCTCTAGCAGGCTGAGAACCGAAGGGACCGAACGGTGAACGCCTCGCCCCCCGCACGTATCGCCCAGCAGTTGTTCGACGAGAGCGGCCTGGCATCGTCCCACGAGTCCATCGAGACGACCATGGTGGACGCCCTCCTCGCCCGCCACTACCGGCTGAGCGGACATCTCGAGCGGCTGGCAACCGAGAAGGACGACACGTTCCGCCTGCGGACCGGCACGGACGACCATCTCGTCAAAATTTCCCCGCCCGACGAGCCGGTAGCCGTCGTGGCTCTGCAGACGGCTGTGATGCGCCATCTCGAAACCGAAGCGCCCCATCTGCCCGCCCAGCGGGTCAAGGAGACCACCGAAGGCAGCGACAACGTACCGATCGAGACGGAAGACGGCGGGGTTCGAGTCCTGCGCGTCTTCGACTTCGTAGAAGGTGCCGTCCTGGCGCGGACGAACCCCGATCCCACTCAGCTGGCCAAGGCCGGGCAGATGCTCGGGCGAGTGGATATGGCTCTGCGGTCGTTCAGACATCCGGCGGAGGAGCGGCGCCTCGTGTGGGACCTTCGGTACTTCGACCAGTTGCGGGAGCTCATCGAGTACACGCCCGACGCCGCGCACCGTCGGCTGGCTCAGGAAGTGTTCCGCCTTTTCCACGAGGCCATCGTTCCGAGGCTGGGTGACCTCGAGACCCAAGTGATCCACGGTGACTACAGCCCCTACAACGTCCTGGTGGATCCGCGGACGGACAGCTTCGTCACCGGAGTGATCGACTTCGGTGACAGCATGCGCAGTGCTTTGATCTTCGATCCCGCGGTGTCTCTCGCGAACCTTCTCGGCCGGACACCGCGGGATCCCTGGCATGAGGCATGCAGCTTCGTCGCGGGATACGAGCGGGCACGGCCGATCAAGGACACCGAACTTCCGCTTCTGCCTGTTGCCGCGCTCGCACGGCTGACACTTCGTGCGCTGGTCACCCATTGGCGCGCGGAGCGGGTGCCGGACCGTCGCGAGTATCTGCTCGAGCATGCAAGAGACGACTGGGTCAACGTGGGCCGGGCCATGTCCGTCGCCATGCGGGAGGTCGTGGACCGCTTGCTGAGCACCCGCCACGACACGCCCTGAGCGGCGCCCTGAGGCGACACGTCGGCTTTCGACACGGCCGACCCGGCCGTACTCGCCGGGACCGCCCCGGCGACCGAGTCCACTGGTCCGGCCGGCGTCCGGTCTGGCTAAGGTCATGAGGTGAGCAGCATCAACCCCACACCGCGGGACTACAACAAGGCACGTGTCCTTGACGTGGTTCTCTCCCATGCGCCGTTGACCCGGAACAAGCTCATCGAGTTCACGGGGTTGAGCAAGGCGACAGTGTCACGGGCCGTCGAAGACCTGCGCTCTCATGGGTTCGTCGTGGACGGGGGAGTCGACGCCGTCGTCGGGCGTGGCCGTCCGTCGACGTACCTCGATGTGCCCGAGACGGCCGGACATGTCGTGGGGGTCAGTCTCGGCGCCGTGACCACTGGCGTGCTGGTGACCGACCTGCGCGGCCGTGAGATCGGAAACGTGGTCGTCCCGACGGTCGAGCACCGCGACGTCCCTGCGGGCGGCCGGTGGCTGGCCGACCTGATCGCACGGACCAGCGCCTCGGCACGAGGGCCCCGCCGCCAGATCGTCGTGGCACTGCCCGCCCATGTCCGCGACAGCGCCGAAGTCTTTCGGCCTGCCGATCCGATGAAGATCTTCTCCGGCAGAGATCTCCACCGAATCCTCGAAGAACTCCTCGACACTCCAGTGACCTTCGACAGTGACGCGAACGCATCCCTGCTCCAGGTGCTCACGGACGACGTGAGCATCCACAACGCTGCCCTGTTCAGCCTCAGCAGCACGGTGAACTTCGCCACGTGCAGGGACCGGGAACTGGCGCGGGGACGTACCCCTGCGTTCGGCGACATCGGTTCCCTCCTCTCGGGTATCGACGACCGCACCCTCAACGGGATGCTGAGCACTGCGGGGCTTGCGAAGCTCGCTCGTGAACACGGGCTGGACACCGAGCGCGTCGAGGACCTGTGGCTCACGTCTCAGGACCATCGAGCCCGTGCGGAGATACTCAAGGCATTCACGACGGCGGTCACGACCGCCGTGAGTATCGTCGCCGTGACACTCGATCCCGAATCCGTCTACTTCGTCGGCCGGTTGCGCCCTTTGGTGGAGGAGGTGCTCCCCGAAGTGCGCAAGCGACTCGAACACAGCTTGCCGGCCGTGCCCCGGATCACGACCGTCTCCCAGGTGCTGGGGCTCTCGGTAGCGCGCGGCGCGGTGCACGCCTGCCTGGCCATGACCCACGACCGCCTGCAGGACGCACTGCTCAAGGCACGCGCTCAGGGGCCGCGGCAGGAACAGGCTGCGCCGGCGTTCTGATCGGAAGAGCCGCGGTGCGGCGTGGCCATGAACGCCTTGGGCACCCCGGAAAGGTCGCGACGGCCGTCGACCGGGCTACGGGATCGGCGGGTACGCCGCTCGGCAGGAGTTGCGGGAGCACCCCGGCCGGCGTGTGCCGGGCGACGTGGCGGGATGCGAAGCCGTAGGCGTGCCAGGTCCGGGCCCACGGTTCGTTCAAGGCTGCGGGCGGCGACTGGTCGAGCAGGCCGCCGATCATCGCCCCGGAGGGGACACCGAGGGCGAGTGCGGGCAGCACCGTGGACGCTGGTCCGTCTCGTCCGCTGGAGGGGAACCAGCCCAGCAACACCCCGCAGACGGTGGCGAGGAGTGAGGCGACCAGGAACTTGGCCACCACGACAGGAACGGCGACTGCGATGGGTGATGGCGCCTGGTGCAGTCGTCGCCGGGAGCCGAGGTGCAGAGTGCGGGCGCTGGCCGGCGCGGCGACGGCGATGGTGACGACGAGCGTCCCGACCATCAGCGTGACGGAGACCGCGAAGGCGCTCGTCCCCTGGGGCAGTACCGCCTCACCTGATACCCAGGAGGTGCCCGCGCCGCCTCGCGGAAGCCGGCCCGGTGAGTGCGCGGGATGCGTGAACGGCCCCTCGTCGAGCCCCAGTTGCTGCCGCACCGCGGTCCCGGCGGCGAGGCGGCCGAGGCCCGCGGGCCACCGGGACGGGCGGGCCTCGGTACCGGCGAGACATGACGCTCATTACTTCAGGTGGGTGTCGACGCCGATCAGGCAGCGCTCGCGCGGGTCGAGGAGCACGCCCTCGACGTCGGTGGCGATGCCCTGAGGGGGGCGTACGCACGGGAGGTCCTGTCATCCGAGAGAGGGTGGTTCGAACCCCTGCGTGCCATAAGGGGCATGGGGACCCGGTCACTACACTTAGGGCACCCTAACTTGATCTACCCGGTAGGTGAACTCTCCATCAGTGGGGTCGCCGCACGGGAGCTGCCGCGAAGTGGGCCGAAAGTCCGGCCTCGAACAGTGCACGCTGTCCTGAATTCAGGTATTTGTGTACTGTCATGGGTGTGCTGACCGTTGCCTCCGACATCGACGTGCTGGCCCGCTTCGGCCGCGCGCTCGCCGACCCGATTCGCTGCCAGATCCTGCTCGCCCTGCGCCAGGCCCCCGCCTATCCGGCAGACCTCGCTGACGCCTTCGGCGTCTCCCGTACCCGCCTGTCGAACCACCTGGCATGCCTGCGGGACTGCGGGCTGGTCGTCACCGTCCCGGACGGGCGCCGCACCCGCTACGAACTCGCCGACGACCGCCTCGGTCACGCCCTGGACGACCTGCGCACCGCCGTGGTGGCCGTGGAGAGCGAGCGCACCTGCGTCGACGCCGACGACCAGGGCTGCTGCTGATGGCCGCGACATCCCTGGGCCCCACACCGTCCCGACGCGACGTCCTCGCCCAGCGCATACGGCTGCTGGCGGCCGCCACGATCACCTACAACGTCATCGAAGCGAGTGTCGCCATCACCGCCGGCACCCTCGCCTCCTCCACCGCCCTGATCGGCTTCGGTCTGGACTCCGTCATCGAGGTCTCCTCCGCCACCGCCGTCGCCTGGCAGTTCTCCGCAACCGACCACGCCGTACGGGAAGCGCGCGAGCAGCGCACCCTGCGGATCATCGCGATCTCGTTCTTCGCCCTCGCCGCCTACGTCACCCTCGACGCCGTCCGCGCCCTGACCGGCACCGCCGAAGCCGAACGGTCCATCCCCGGCATCGTGCTCGCCGCACTGTCATTGGCGGTCATGCCCTTCCTGTCCGCAGCCCAGCGCAAGGCCGGCCGCGAACTCGGCTCCGCATCCGCGGTCGCCGACTCCAAACAGACCCTGCTGTGCACGTACCTGTCCGCCGTGCTTCTGGCTGGCCTCATCCTCAACGCCACTCTCAACTGGTCCTGGGCCGATCCGATCGCCGCCCTCGTCATCGCGGCCATCGCCGTCAAGGAAGGCCGCGACGCCTGGCAGGGCAAGGGCTGCTGCGCACCGTCCTCAGCCGCGGCGGCACCGAAAGCCGGTGCCCAAGCCGATGCGTGCGGCTGCCGGCCGGGCTGCGACTGCTGCTGAGTGAATCCGGAGCCGGACCCGCAACCGGACCCGCGTGCAGGTTCACCGTCAAGGATGTGTCCGCCCGTCCCGGGCGCGACACGACAACGGGAGCGGTCACCATGACGACGTGGGAACCGCAGTCCTGCACGCTGCCCGCCACCGAGCAGCCGCTGCGGGTCTCGGAATCCGACGCGCTGTTCGCCGAGCGCGTGGCCGATGCACCCCGGCCATCTCCTCACCCGCCGAAGGGGAACAGGGGCACCAACAGGAGTTCGACCCGGTGGCCGCGCTGCCCGGACGAGCCCCAGGTGGCGGGTCCGCCCGGACCCCCCTCGGGGAGACCGCGGTGCACCAGCGCGGCGACGAGAAGCCCGTGCGCGGTGTGGGACGGCCTCACCGAGGTCGGAGGATCAGTGGCCCGCGACGACACCTGCGAGTTCGTTGGTGCCCTTCGGCAGGGTCACAGAGGTGACCTTCTTGCCCGATTCGATGTCGACGGCGTGCAGTTGGCGCTTGCCCGGCTCGGAGACGTACGCGGTGTCGTCGCGGACGAAGAGGGTGGGCCGGGGCTGCTGCCAGTCCAGCGGCTCCTGCCACTCGTCGACGACGGGGATCTCCTTGTCCACCTTGCCCGTTTCGGGGTCGATGACGTGGAGGCTGCCGTTGGTGCCGAGGACGAGGGCCTCGCCGCGGGGTCCGCGGCCGAGCGAGCGGAAGGAGTAGCTGGTGCCCAGGTCGACCAGGCGCAGTTTCGCGGTCTCGGTATTGATGAGGGAGACGCGGGTGGGCCGTTCCAGTTCGGCCTCCGGGTCGGTCTTGTAGTCGCCCAGGAGAATGGGCGAGGTGTCGCTGCCGCGCTGGTTGCCGATGCGGCCGTAGTCGTCGGGGGCGTCGACCTTGGTGAACTTGCCGTCCTTGTAGATCAGGAGGCCGTCCTCGCAGCCGATGCCGATGGCCTCGTCCTTGGCGGCGGCCTCGCCGTGGACGCCGGGGCAGTTCTCGTTGCGCTTGATCTCCTTGTTGTTCTTGTCCAGGACGAGGGCGCCGGTGCGCTTCTCCTCGGTGCCGAGGGTGGTGAGGAGTTCGCCGTTGGTCAGTTCGATGGCGACGCCGTGGTGCGGTTCGGCGGAGGTGTAGGTGCGGCCTTCCGGCTTCTTGCCGCCCTTGAGGTCGGCGGGGTCGAAGACGTTGACCTCGCCGGTGCCGTCGGTGAACAGCACCGTCCTGCCGGCGTGCTGGACGACGTGGCCGGGCTTGGCGCCCTTGTACGCGACGCTGGTGAGGGTCTGCTCGGTGGCGTTCAGGACGCGGAAGCCGGCGTCGGTGGAGACCATGACGTGGGAGTCGTCGCCGGCGGGGTTGAGTCGGTTGAAGCCCGGCAGCTCGATCGTCTTCGCCAGCTTCAGGCTTTCGCCGTCCAGGACGTACAGTCCGCCGTCGAACGTGGCGACCACCGGGTCCTTGACCGCAACGGCCTTCGTGTGCGGCGCCGCCTTGGCCTTCGTGTCGGACGAGGGGGTGTCCTCACCTCCGCAGGCGGACAGGACCGCGGAAGCCGCCAGGGCGAGGGCCGTGCCCGTGAGAGCTCGGTTGCGTATCGGCTTGTTCACCGGTGTGTTCCTTTCAGTGCCGCGCGAGCACGGCGAGGGGTGGGGTTGGGGGCGAGGGTGCGCGATGGCCCGTGGTCGGCCGGTGCGCAGGTCAGGGGCGCCGACTCAGGTGCCGGTCAGGCCGTCGGTCATGGCGGTGGTGTTGGCACGCATCATCTGCAGGTAGGTGCCGGCGCCCTTGCCCTTCTCTGTCAGGGACTCGGAGTAGAGCTCGACGACGCGTACCCGGCCGCCCAGTTCGGTGCGCAGGACCTCGGCCAGGCGCGTGGGCTGGGAGGAGTCCGCGAACACGGTCTGGACACCTGTTTTCCGCATCGCCTCGGTGAGCGAGCGCAGGTCGGAGGAGCTGGGCGAGGCCAGCGTCGTGCCGCTCGGGATCACCGCGCCGATCACCCGGAAGCCGAAGCGATCGGCGAGGTACCCGAAGACGTGGTGGTTGGTCACCAACGCCCGCCGCTTCTCGGGTATGCGGCCGAAGGACTTCTCCATCCAGGCCGTCAGGTCGGCGAGTCGGCCGTCGTAGCGGTCGGCGTTGGCGCGGATCACCTTTTCGTCCACGCCGTCCACGTGCTCGACAACCTGGTCGGCGATCAGATCGACGGTCTTGCGCACGCGGTCGGGGTCGGTCCAGAAGTGCGGATCGGGCTGCCCGGCCTCCTCCTCGGGGCCGCCGTCGTCATGCGCCTGGAAGGTCATGGGGTCGACCGCCTTGCCGGCCTCGAAGGTGGGCGCCCCTGCCTCGCGGGCGGCGTCCACGTGCCGCAGTACGTTCTCCTCCAGACCCAGCCCGTTGAAGACCACCAGGTCCGCGCGCTCCAACTCGGCCGCCTGCACGGCCGACAGGCCGAAGGAGTGCGGGTCGGCGTTCGGCTTCATCAGTACGGTGACGTCGGCCTCGTCGCCGACGATCTCCCGCGTGATGTCGCCCAGGATGTTGGTCGTCACGACCACTCGGGGCCGGTCGTCGCTGCTCGCACAGCCGGTGCCCGCGCCGGCAAGGGCGAGGGTGAGCAGGACCAGCGGGAGGACGTGCAGTCGCCGCGTCCCTCGCGTCCGTGTGGTCATCGTCCGGTCTCCACCATCAGGACCGGCTCGATGTCCAGGGCGAAGGTGCGCGCGATGCGCAGGTTGTCGTTGTAGTCGATCTCGTACACGCGTTTGCCCTTTGGGTTGTTGAGGTAGGCGCGGCTGCGGTCGACCTCGATGACCGGTCCCGCATCGCTGCCCTCGCGGTCGGCGTCGGGGGCGCCTGTCAGAAGCCGCTTCGTTCCGGAGACCTGCTTGCCGGTGGCGATGTCGTAGCCGTGGAGTGCTCCGTCGGTTTCCAGGACGATCAGGACGGAGCCCTCGCCGGCGGTGTTGGCGGAGACGACGGTGCCGGTCTTCACCCGTGTCCATGTGCGCTCGCTGACGTCCAGGACCCACACGGCCCGCTTTCCGGCCGGTGCCGTGAGCGTGGCGCTGCCTGGCCGGTGCCGGAAGGCCGTGGCCCGTTCCGCTTCGGGTACGTCGCTGCCGTAGGGGATTTCCTCGGCGGTGAAGATGCCGTCGTCCTCACGGACGAGCAGGGCGCCGTCGGCGCAGCCGAGGACGACTCCGCGTCGGGTGACGGCGTCGCCCCGCGCCTCCTCGCACCGGGCGTCCAGCGACGCGGCCCGCTCGCCCTCGCGGTCGTACACCGCGACCTTCCCGTGCTCCGTGACGCCGAGCAGGTGCTCCGCGTACGGCACGACGGCTCCCGTGTGCGTCCCGGCAAGCACGCGGGCGGCGCCTACCTCGCCCTTCTCCAAGCCGGCCCGGCGGTAGATCCTGGCGCGGCCGTCCTCGTCGGTCACCGCGGTGACGGCTGCATCGCTGCGGACGCGGGTGCCCGGTCCTCCGGGCACCCGGCCCACCTCACGTATCGCCGCGCGGTAGTAGTGGACGTGGTCGCCGTGGTCCACCATCCAGGCGCCGCCGTCCAGGACGCGCGTGCCGTCCGTGGTGTGGAAGTAGCCGAAGCGGCCGTCGGTGGTGAGTCCGGTGGTCCCCGTCGTGCGGGACACCTCGTGCGTCTTGCCGGTGATCAGATCGAGGACCCGGGTGCCGCCGGTGGCCGGGTCGTTCAGCAGCAGCCGTGACTGCTGCTCGGCCTTCTCCTGGGCCCCCTCGACGTATCCGTGCGGAGCGGAGCCCGAGGCGGTGGCCCGCGGAGCGGACGCGGTGTCGTCGTGGCTCGCGCAACCCGTGGTGAGCAGGGACATCGCCACGAGCGAGGCGGGAGCCCAACGTATGACGTTGCTTCGGACGAGCAAAGGGATCGCCTCAGGTTCTTTCAGTCGGTCGCCGCGGCGTGAGCGCCGAGGAGGCGCGCACTACGGCGGTGGATGAGCCCGGAGGCCAGGTGAGAGAGGAAGAACAGGCTCACTGCCAGGGCCGAGATGGTCGCGCCGGCCGCGGTGCTCAGGTGCCAGGACAGCAGCAGGCCACCGAAGGTGGCGATGATGCCGAGGAGCGCCGCGAGGGCCATGACGCCCCGCACACTGCGCGCCCAGGGCAGCGCTGCGGCCGGTGGGGCGATGAGCAGGCCCAGCACCAGCAGCGTGCCCACGATGTGGAACGAGGCGACGATGGCCAGCGCCAGCAGGCCGAGCAGCACGGCGTGCGCAAGGCGGGGCCGCAGGCCGAGGGTCTGGGCCTTGCGTGCGTCGAAAGCCAGGGCGAGGAAGGCTCGGTGGCCGAGGACCGAGACGGCCAGCGCCAGCAGCAACGCCCCACCCAGCAGCAGCAGATCCCGCTCGCGGACGGCGAGGACGTCACCGAAGAGGAACCCGGTCAGGTCGACGGCGAAGGACTGCGACCGCGACACGATGATGACACCGAGCGACAGCATCCCCACGAACAGCAGCCCGATACCCGTGTCCTGGGACAGCCGCGGGGTTCGGCTGAGAGCCGTGACACCGGCCGTCATGACGGCCGCGCTCAGCAGCGCCCCCACCAGGAGGTTGCCGCCGAACAGCGCGGCCAGCGCCACTCCCGGCAGCAGGCCGTGCGACATGGCGTCACCGAGGAAGGCCATTCCCCTGAGCACCACCCAGGTGCCGGCCAGAGAACAGATCGCCGACACCAACATTCCGCCCCACAGAGCCTTCTGCACGAAGGTCACCTCGAAAGGGCCCGTCAACCAGTCCATGACAGCGGACTATAATGAAAATCATGTTCAAAAAACAGCTGCACTCTCCCACCGTCGCCGGGACCCGAACGCCTCGAGTCCGCTTCACGGGCCTCTCCGCCGGATATCCCGGCTGCCCCGTTTTGCATCAACTCGACGCGGAGATAAAGGCGTTGGCGATCACGGCACTCGTCGGCCCGAACGGCAGCGGGAAGTCCACCCTGCTCGGAGTCATGGCCGGAGTGATCCAACCCACATCAGGCCGGATCCACCACGCCGGTGACCGGACGCCGGCGTTCGTCCCGCAGCACGGCGCCGTCGCTGACGCACTGCCGCTCACGGTCAGGCAGACGGTGGAGATGGGACGCTGGAGCGACCGCGGGCCGTGGCGCCGACTGACCCGGCAGGACCAGGCCACCGTGGACCAGGCCATGGAGAGGCTCGGTATCACTGACCTCGCCACCCGCCAACTCGGAGAACTCTCCGGCGGACAACGACAACGCGCCCTGATCGCCCAGGGACTCGCCCAGAAATCGGACCTGCTCCTCCTGGACGAACCGACCACGGGCCTGGACCCCGAGGCAAGGGACCGGATCGCCGCGCTGCTGACGGAGCTGGTCGCCGACGGAGTCACCGTCGTGCAAGCCACCCACGACCTGGAAGCCGCACGCTCGGCGGACGCCTGCCTCCTGCTCCGCGACGGTCGCCTGGCGGGGCAGGGGAACCCCGAGCAACTGCTCACCGCCGCAACGCTTGCCCAGATCTGGCAACCGGTGTGAGACGACGGCCCTCTTCCCTCCTCGTGGCGGTGGGCCTCGCGTGCCGTTGTCCGTGCAACTGCCGCTGCCACCGGGCAGGCCCGGCTGGCGCGGCGTCATGCAGGACTACGAGGCGGAGGGCGCTGAGCCCGCCTTCGCCAGGGGGGCCGAGTGGACTGCCCGTCGGAACTCCACGTACAAGCTGGGCAGCACTCCCGAGGCGGTCCGCAGAACCTTCTACGACTTGGTCTCCCGGGCGGACCGCGAGCCGATCGGCTTCGAGGGCACCTCACTGGCCGGTACCGACATCCGCTCCGAGAGCCGTGTCAGGTTCTTCTACCCGAGCGACGCCGCCAAGTGGATCGCCACGGTGAAGAAGGCTGCCGAGGGCAGGGCTCCGTCCCCCGGCCAGGACTTCAAGGCACGCACGCAGGCGCCGCCCTCGTTCGGCCGTGCGGTGCCCTCGGACAACGAAGGGGCCGCCTTCTGGTCCGTCGCCTGCTCCGACACCCGCGACTGGCCGCGTGATCCGGAGCAGTACCGCAGCGACGCGATCCGGGACAAGGCCGCTACCCGGTGTACGGCGAGTTCGCGCCCAACATCAAGCCGTGCGCCTTCTGGAGGAAGCAGGGCGGTGAGCCCGCCACCAGGGGTCGACAACAAGGTCGGCGGGCTGATCCTGCAGTACGAGCGGGATTTCCAGACGCCGCTGACCAGTGGCCAGGGCATGCGCCGTGTCATGCAGGGGCGAAGATGGTCACGGTCACCGGAGGCGTCGGCCACGGCCTCTACGGTTTCATGTCGTGCGCCGACAAGAAGGCCACGGCCTACCTGACCACCGGCATGCTGCCGACGAAGGACGTGACCTGCAAGGGTCCTGCCGTGCCCGCCGCCCCGTCGGCAAGGCCCTGGCGAGGCGGCGTCACCTCGCTGCCGCTCCCTGCTCCGCAGGGTTGATGACCTCCCGCCTGACCGAAACCGTCCTGCTGGGCCTGGCCGTCCTCGCCATCCGCAACCGCGTCAAACGCTGACCCGCGGCCACCCGCCCGCACCGGTGCCCGCCTCGCCCCCCTGCTCGCTGCCAGGAACGCGGCACGGGAGGGTCAGCGGGTGCCGGGGTCGTCGAGGTCGCGGCGTATGCCGGTTCCGCCTGGTCATCGGTGGTCGCGAACTCGGCTCGGTGTCAGTCGCTCGATGTCTCTTCCATGTTCATCGATTACACCGGTGAGCGTGGGGAGCCGATTTACGCTCACCCACTGCGCCGCGGCGGCCGGAGTGTGCGCCTAGCTGGTCTTGAACCGGTCTGGCCTCACGAAGTCCAGGCCTTCGATGGTCTGCTTGCCGAGCGCCTCGTGGGCGGCGATGTGGCCGTAGCCGGTCGCCATTTTGAAGCCTTTTCCGGAGAACCCGGTGGCGCAGTAGATGCTGCTGTTCTCGTCCAGCCAGCCGATGAGGGGATGCCTGTCCTCGGTGAAGAGGTCGGGGAAGGCGTCGGCGCGCACGATGGTGGGGGTGAGCCCGGGGAAGAATTCGGTGACAGTCTCGGTGACCTTCTCGATTTCTTCCGGGGTGAGTTCCCTGAGCACGGAGTCCGGGTCGGGGGTCGCCCTCGAGCGCCCCCTCATCGGCGCGTCCACGGACGCCTTGACCGTCACGCCGTCGACGGCGGGTGCGCCGTACAGGGAGCGGTCTTCGTACCATCGGCTGAAGATGGGGAAGTTCTTCGGCGAGAACTGTGTGCCGTCCTGGGCGATGAACCAGGTCAGGACGATCCGGTGGGTTTCGGTGACGGCCTTGAGGTGGTCGGGCATGAGCCTGCGGGACCAGCCGCCCGAGGCGACGATGACCTTCTCGAACGTCCAGGTTCTGTCGCCCGAGGTGACGACGACGCCGTGGTCGGTTTCGGTGATGCTGTCCACGGGTGTGTTCTGCAGGACGGTGGCGCCGTTGGCCTGGGCCGCCGCGACGGCGGCGCTGACGGCGCGGTCGGTGCGCAGAACGCCGGCGTGGGGGTCGTAGACGGCGCAGTCGTCGGGGCGGAGGTTGTGCTGGGGGTAGCGTTCCGCCAGCTCCTCCCGGTCGAGGACGTGGTGCTCGGCTCCGGTGATGCGCGCTGTCTCAAGGAGACTGTTGATGAAGCCGCTGTTCGCCGTCCCGATGGTCAGGCCCCCGGTAGGCGTGAAGATTTCCTGCCCGGTTTCCGCTTCGAGCTCGGCCCACAGGCTTTGGGAGCGTTCCATGATGGGGTAGTAGTCGGGTTTCCCGAAGTAGATCATGCGGAACAGGCGGGTGTCCCCGCCCACGGCGCTGCGGCCGTGGGCGGGGGTGGCGGCCTCGAAGCCCACGACCGAGTCGGTCAGCCGGGAGGCCTGCCACAGGGCCATGCTTCCGATGCTGCCCAGGCCGATGACGGCGAGTTGTGCGTCCATGAGAGCCGTTTCCTTGTCGTTTACTCGTGCAGTCCGGCGAGGCGGCTGCCGAATCTGGCCAGGAGTGAGGTCTTGCTGGAGCCCCTGTGCTCTTCCCACTGGTCGGCGATACCGAAGAGCCGGTACATGGCGTGAACACCCAGCCAGCGAACGGGCTCCGGTTCCCACTTGCGTGCCCGGTAGCCGACCCAGGGGAGAGCGGTCCGATCGGTTTGTCTCTCGAAGGCGAGCTCCGCGAGGGTCCTGCCGCCGACGTAGGCTGCCGTGACACCGTGTCCCGCGTAGCCGGTGGACGATCCGATCCCGGATGCCGGGTCCCAGAGCACGCCGCCGTTCCAGTCCCGGGTGACGCCCAGGACTCCCGACCAGGCGTGGTCCACCTCGAAGGGGATGTCCGGGAAGAAGGAGCTGAGCTTGTGCGAGATCAGGTCGATGGTGGACTGGGCGGTCGCACCGGCTCCTCCCGTGCCGGAACCGAAGCGGTAGGGGACACCGCGGCCCCCCATGGCGATACGGCCGTCCGATGTCCGCTGGGCGTAGATGAACGTGTGCGCGGAGTCGTTGAGACACTGGGGGCCGTCCCAGCCGATCTGCTGCCACGCCTCCTTCGGCAGGGGCTTGGTCACGATCATCGAGGAGTTGACCGGGATCAGGGTCCGGCTGCCCAGCAGCTGTCCCGAATAGCCCTCGGTGCAGATGAACGTCTTCGCCGCGGTGACACGTCCGCCGGCCAGGGTGAGGGCCTTGTCCCCGACACTGTCCACGCGGCTGTTCTCGTAGATCCTCACCCCCATGGAGGTCAGGGTGTCGGCGAGGCCGTAGACGAGTTTCGCCGGGTGGATCCGTGCGCAGTGCTTGTAGAAGAGTCCGCCGTGGACGGTGGAGATGTTGATCCTGGACTGGAACTCGTCCCGGTCGAGCAGATGGACCTCGTCGTCGGTCAGCCCGTACTTCAGGTCGGCATCACGTCGGGCCACCAGCCGACCCAGCCCCGCCCGGGTGTGGGCGGCGACGAGCGCGCCCCCCTTGTGCTGATCCGCGTCGATGCCCTCGGCCTGGAGGATGTCCAGGACCGCGTCGACGCCGGCGACGAATTCCTGCTGCAGTGCCCGGCTCGCCTCCAGCCCGCCCCCGGCGCGGGCGAAGGCGGCACGGTTTCCCGGAGGCATGGCCGAGAGCCAGCCACCGTTGCGCCCTGACGCGCCGTAGCCGACCTGCTCGGCCTCGAAGACGGCTACGGAGAGGGACGGTTCGAGCTTCTTGGCGAAGTATGCCGCCCAGAGACCGGTGTAGCCGCCGCCGACAATGGCCACGTCGACGGAGTCCTGGCCGGTGAACCGGGGGAACGAGGGCTTCTTGTCGGCCAGTTGGGTCACCCAGAACCCGAGCTCTCCGTTTCGGGGTGGTAGCGCGAGGGCGTTCATGGTGTGTCCTTCATCTGTCTCTGGGAACCGCGTGGGCTGCTACTGGAAGGCGGCGTAGCCGCCGCCGGCCGAGTGCGTCGCCCGGTGGTGTACGAGGGCTCCGACGACGCGAGGAGGAGGACGGCGTCGGCGATCTCCTCGGAAGTGGCGAGACGCTGGAGCGGGATCTGCCCTTCACGCTCACGGCGGATGGCCTCTGGGGCGGATCTGTGCCGGGAGAACGCGTCGATGACGTGGTCGACGCTGTCTTGCGTCGCGTCGTCCAGCATGGTCGGCACCGGGGCGCCGATCATGCTGGACGAGGATGTCGCGTGCCTGTGGAAGCCGGGCCGTCGCGGCACTGCTCATGATCGGCTCGCCGCTACACAGCGGTGCAGACCATCTGGATCTCGACCGGACTGTTGAGCGGCAGCCCGGCGACACCGATCGCGGTGCGGGCGTGCCGTCCGTTCTCACCCAGTACCTCGATGAGCAGATCACTGGCCGCGTTGGCGACCTGCGACTGCTCGCCGAAGTCCGGCGGGCTGGCCACGAACACCAGCATCTGCACGATCCGGACCCGGTCCAGATCTCCCACCGCCTGCACAGCCGCAGCAAGGCAGTTGAGCACGGCATGGCGGGCGAGTTCCTGCGCGGTCTCCAGCTCCACGTCCCGGCCGACAACTCCCTGCCCCAGCAGCTCGCCGTCCTTGAACGGGAGTTGGCCGGAGAGATGGATGGCGGAGCCCACCGTCCGGTGGGGCACGAGGTACGTGGTGCCGGCCAGGACGGGTAGCTTCAGTCCCAGGGCCTGGAGCCTTTCTGAAGCCGAGTCACCCTTGACGGTTCGAGGCAGGGGCTGACTCATGCCGCCACCGCCTTGCTGGGGATCATTTCCTCAGATCTCCGCTCGGCGTCAGGGGCGCGGCAGCCCGAAGAGGACCGGGAGGTCGGCGATGTCGGTGATCCGCTCGTAGCCGAGCCAGTGCTCGTCGTGCTCCCAGCCGCGGTCCATGTACACCTTGTTCTTGATGCCCATGATGGCCGCGGACCGGTGGTCGTACATGGGGCTCGCGGAGACGTGGACGAGCTCGTCGGGTGTCACGCCGAGCTTGTCAAACATGTACTCGAACGCGCTGAGTCGCGGCTTGTAGACGCCCATCTCCTCGGCGCTGATGACGACCTCGAAGGGGGCCTTGAGGTTCTCCGCGAGGCGCACGGCGTGCGCGGTGTCGCTGTTGGTGATGATGACCAGCGGTACCGCCTCGGCCAGGCGGTTCAGCGCCTCGGTGACACCGGGGTACGGGCCCCAGGTGGGGATGCGCTCGTACACAGCCCGCGCCTCGTCCTCGCGGAACTCCAGACCGACCTTGTGCAGAGCACGCTCCATGGAACGCGCGACGACCTGGTGGAACGGCTGGTACGCGCCCGTGCACTCGTCGATGCGGTACGCCTTGCAGATCCGCAGGTACTCATCGGCGACCTCGGCCGGCAGCCGGTCGCCCAGGACCTCACGCATCGTGTCGTTGATGCTGAACTTGATCAGTGTGCCGTTCATGTCGAACGTCACGAACTTGGGCTTGACGTCGAATCCCACCGGTCCTCCTAGTGCTTCAGTGGAGCAGTCACGCTTAGTCGATTGTCGACCACTTGGTCGATTGTCGACCAAACGGGTCTCGGCTGTCAATAGCGGCAGAGGAGTGCCTTCGGGTAGGGAGGTCCGGTGTCGATCTGCTTCCGGATGGATCGGGTGATCCGCGGGGTCGGGTGCATCAGCTGTCGGCCGGGGTCACCTTCGAGCGGACGGGCAGCCAGTACCGGATCGATGGGCGCACAGGCTCGTCGAGCCGGCCGCGAGGATCGGCAACGGCGATGTCACCAGCCGGCAAGGTGCTCGGTCCGCACGCCGAACCTGGCGCTCCCTGGGATTGACGGCCGAAGAGTCGGCGGCGCCACAGGCGCAGAGGCATCCACCTGGCAGGCAACGCATCACCCGTGACACCTGGCCTGTCACCGGGGCACGCGAGCCGGATGGGGCATCGCTGTGAACTCGGTGAGCGCCTTGCCGGGCAGTCGACTTGAGGTGTGGATGCAGAACCAGCGGAGGTATAGTCGACAAACGACCAGATGGTCGACAAGCGTCGAGGGAGGGCAACGGAGTGGACCACAAGTTCGAGTGGCAGGAGCAGCGGACAACGACGCCGGACGGCGTCTACCGCACACTGCGTGCCGCCATCCTCAACGGAACCGTACGTCCTGGTGGCCAGCTGCGCGAAGCGCACATCGCCTCGGACCTCGGGATCAGCCGGTCCCCGCTGCGTGAGGCGCTGACCAAGCTGGAGGAGGAAGGGCTCGTCGTCAAGTACCCCTACCGTGGGGCGTTCGTCGTAGAGGTGAGCGCTCGCGAGGTCGCCGAGATCGACTCGGTCCGGCTCCACATCGAACCCTACGCCGCCGAGCTCTCGGCCGAAGCGCTGCGCGGTCCTGAGCGGCCGCAGTTGTTGCAGACCGTCGAGGATCTCCGTCGGGCAATGGAGGAGGACGACATCCCGGCCAGCATCGACGCGCACCTTCGCTTCCACGGACTTTTCTATGAGCTCTCGGGGCACGGCGTGCTGCAGAGCCTCTGGACCGGCTGGGAGACCCGACTGCGTCTCCACCTCAGCGTCGATCACCGCACGTACAGCAACGACCCGCAGCAGTTGGTCGTCGAGCACGAGAGGCTGGCCGCCGTCGCCCTGGAAGGCGACGCGGATGCGTTCCGCCGTGAGCTGGCCGCCCATTTCCCCATGGGGCTGGGGGCTCGGAAGCCGAATCCGGGGGAGCGCGCGCCCCGGCCTGCATGAGTCCAAGCCTCCTGCGTGCAGCATCCAAGCCCGCTCGCCCCTGTGACGTTGCAGATCCGGCCGTGTCCCGGCACGCAGGGTGGTATGCCACACCTGTGACATGGCCGAGACGGCGCACTGACCGCATCCGCATCACGGTCGCCGCGGCGCGGGCCCGTCCGGGCAGTCCGTAAGACATGCCCGGACTCCGCCCCTCATCGCTGCCGCGGTGTCCGCGGCTCAGCCCTGACCGCGCTTCGGTACGCCTTTGAAGGTGCGACCCCGGCGGCAGGGCGTCGCAGGGGCCGGGCGTGTTCCTCCCCGGCGGCCGTTTCCTGCGGGCGGCTCCACGGCATGTCACGCCACTGCGCGTCCGGCCTGAACCCCCACATCGCTCCCCTCGAACTGATTCCGCGGCCGCTCAGGGCAGGGGCCGTGCTTGCCCATGGGCAGGAACGGCGCGAGCAACCTCGCTGTTCGTCGGGGAGTTGCCCCCGTTCACGATCGTCTTCCTGCTGAATCCGCCTGCGGGGCGGCGGCGTTCTTCAGGCGGTGAACGGGGCCGGTGTCGCCCCGCGGCACCGTTGCCGAGCTTGCCGCCCAGGTTTGCAGCCGGCCTCTGCGGGCCCTGCCGGATACCGGGCGGCAGGCCGAGCCGCACTCGCGGTACGGGGATCTCGTCGGGCGTGAGGCTGGCCGTACGCGTCGACCGTTCGCGAATCCCGCGTCGCCGGCGACGGTCGTGCGGAGAGGCGTGTGCACATGCGCGTCCATGCCGGACCGGACGAGACCGGTGAGCCAGGTCGCGGCGCAGAACCGACGCTCCCGTCAGCAGCGGGCCCAGCCGCACGCGGTGTTCCAAGGCCGCACTCGACGCTGAAGTTTGTGTTGACAGTACTCAACGAGCACCCATATGGTCGACAAACGACAATACGGTGGGCAGGTTTAAGCCACCATATGGCGCTTTGTCGCCACTGTTACTCGAGAGGAAAGCCGAGTGCAGATGATCAAGACTTATGCGAAGCGGGTCCTCCTGGCCGATGGCGCGGGAGTGTGCCTCGACCCGACCGCGGAGGTGGCTCGATGAGTCAGACCGTGACCTCGCCGGCCAGCACCGACTCGGCTTCCGGCCGGCTTCAAACCCTGGGTATGGCCCTTCCCGAACTCCGTGACAACGCGTACTACGTGCACCACCGGACCGTGGGCTCCAGCATCTACATCTCGGGCCAACTGCCCTACAAGGACGGTTGGCTGCTGGGACAGGGCACTGTGGGCAGGGACGTCGAGCTCGAGACGGCGCGGTCACTCGCTCGCCATGCCGTGCTCAACTGCCTTGCTGCGGCTGTGCAGGCGGTGGGAGATCTGGACCGGGTCCGGATCGTGCAGATGCTGGTGTTCGTGGCCAGCACGCCGGACTTCGGTGAGCAGTCGCAGGTCGCCAACGCGGCCAGTGATCTGCTCATCGAGGTACTGGGTGAGAACGGACGGCACGCCCGCACCGCGATCGGTGTCGCCGGGCTGCCGCTCAACAGTCCGGTCGAGATCCAGATGGTCTGCACCGCGGTATAGGACCGGGCCGACGGCGGCGGCGTACGCAAACGCGCGATATCGAGGACCGCTTTCGGCATCCAGAGGGAGTCAGCACCCGCGCCCCTCGATCATTCCAGGCAGAACCACAAGGAGGGGCAGCATGAACCGGCTGCAACGAGCACTCGACGCTCTGGTCGAGCGGATCGACACCCCCGCGCCGATCGTGCTGGTCGACGTCATGCAGGGCAACATCGACCGCGTACAGAGCTTCGCCGACCAGCGCAACCTCAAGGTCAGGCCGCACATCAAGACACACAAGTGCGTGGAGATCGGGCGACGCCAGATCGAGGCCGGCGCGGTCGGCATCACCGCGGGGAACGTCGGCGAGGCCGAAGTCTTCGCCGCGGCCGGGTTCGACGACATCTTCCTCGCCTATCCGATCTGGGCCGCGGGAACGAAGGGGCCCCGGATCCGTCGGCTCGCCGAGTCCGCCCGGCTGCGGGTCGGCGTCGACAACGTCGCGGCCATCGAGGCCCTCGCCGACGCGATGGGAGACGATGCGGACCGACTGCAGGTCGTGATCGAGGTCGACTGCGGAGCCCGCCGTTCCGGGGCGCCGCCCGAGGTCGCGGGCGATCTCGCGCTCGCCGCCCGCAAGCGCGGTCTGATGCCGGTGGGCGTCTTCACCTACCCGGGTCACGGCTGCACCAGCCAGGACGCTCGCCGGCGCGCCGCGCAGGACCAGGAGGCCGCACTCACCACCGCGGTACGCAGCCTCGAAGGTGTCGGGGTCACCGCTGAGGTGGTCAGCGCCGGTTCCACTCCCACCCTCGAGTACTCCACCAGCAGCGTGATCACCGAGATCCGTCCCGGCGAGTACATCTTCGGCGATCTCAACAACGCCCGGCTGGGCGCCTGTACGGAGGACCAGATCGCGCTGTTCGTCGCCGGCACCGTGGTCAGCGACTGGGTCCCCGGCCAGGTCATCGTCGATGTGGGCAACAAGGCCCTCAGCAAGGAAGGCAGCCCCGAGATCGGCTACGGCGGCATCGCCGGCACGAAGGCGGTCCTGTCCAAGGTCAACGAGTACCACGGGTTCCTTCCGCTCACGGACGGCGCGTTCCGTCCCAGCGTCGGCAGCGTCGTACCGGTCGTGCCGAACCACGTCTGCCCGGTCGTCCTCGGTTTCGAGGAACTGATCGTCACCGACAGCACGGGCACGTCGCTGCAGCGCTGGCCGGTCGATGCCCGCGGATTCCTCAACTGACCGGCGCCGGGGACGGGACCCTCGTACCCGAGCCCGTGACCGACCGACCTCCCCCGCAAAGGAGTGCCCTGACATGAGACTCGACAACGCCACGGCCTTGGTGACCGGCGCCAGCAGTGGCATCGGGGAAGCCGTGAGTTCCCACTTCCGCCGCGAGGGCGCGCGACTGCTGCTCACCGGCCGCAGGGAGCGACTCGACAGCGCTGAGCCCGACGACCTGTACGTTCCCGGAGACCTCAACGACGAGGCGTTCGTCGAACGCCTGGCCAAGCAGGCCGCCGAGTCCTTCGGCACCGTCGACGTCGTCGTCCTCAACCACGGTCTGCAGGCCGTCAGTCCGCTCACCGAGATGGCCTGCGACGACGCGAGGAACGTGCTGGAGAGCAACCTGCTCAGCGCGTTCCTGGTGATGAAGCACTTCGCGCCGCTGATGCCCGATACCGGCGGCTCGTTCGTCTGCATCAGTTCACGGCTGGGCATGGTCGGCATGGCCGGGCAGGTCCTGTATTCCGCTGCCAAGGGTGGCCTCATCATGCTCGCCAAGGGCGCTGCCATCGAATGGGCTCCGCGCAACATCCGTGTCAACGTCGTCGCTCCGGGGCTGACCGTCACTCCGGTCATCGAAGCGGCGTTCGAGCGCAGGCCCGACCCCGAGGCCTACCGTCGCGAGCGCGAGAGCACGATCCCGCTCCAACGCCTCGCCACCCCCGAAGAGGTTGCCGACGCAGTGCTCTTCTTCGCATCGTCGGAGTCGTCGTACGTGACCGGATCGGTCCTGACCGTCGACGGCGGGTACACCGCTTCCTGAACATCCCTGCTGGGCACCACCTCCAGCGATGGGCCGAGCGACCTGCTTTTCCGTCGCGCCGACTGGCTCGGGCGACCGCTGATCGCAGCATGACCGATCGACCACGAGTCGAGCGCATGCCCCAGTCGCCGTACTCGAACCGAGCCACCCACGATGCGCCCGCGCCGGCTACCTCTCACGAAGCCATCCGCTGAGGAACGTCGCCGGGGCTGACGGACCGCTCGGCACGTCCCCCGAACGCAGGCCCCGTACCCTCACGATGGCCCGCATGCCGCGGGCTCCGGGGAAGACCGCCGCCACCCTGCCGGTCACGGCCTGCGACGCCTCAGGCTTCCTCACCGCCACTCGCCCGGCCTTCCGGCCGGCGTCGCCCCGACACAAGGTCGTCGGGGACTTCGATCCACTGTGACCCGTACCCGAAGCGGCGACCCGGGCAACACGAACGGCACATGCTTCCGTCCGCGTCGGTCGCCCTGCACCCCCCTCCGCACCTGCGAGGTAAAGCCCCGCACAGCTGGTTCCATGCATCCTGTATGAGGAGAATTGTCATGAGTGATTCCCAGATCGGCCGTAGAGCGCTCCTGCGTGGAGCAGGCGGCTTGGCCGCCCTCGCCGCACTTCCGAACCTCGCCGCCTGCGGTACCGGCACCAGCCGTGTGGCCTCCGGTGGGAGCAAGGGCGGCGGCAAGACGGTGGTCGTCCGTGACAGCGGTGGTTCCTACGGTGCTGCGCTGCAGAAGGCGATCTACACGCCGTTCACGCAGGAGACCGGCATCCAGGTGAAGGTGCTGAACCTGGACGACGCCCCGCTGCTGGCGCAGATCAAGCAGGGCCGGCCGCAGTGCGACCTGATCAACAACTCGATGATGTCGCACACCAAGTACGTCAAGCAGGACGCCCTGGAGGCGCTGGACCTCGACCGGATCAAGAGCGTGCAGAGCGCGAAGATCCCCGAGGCCCAGGTCACCGACCATGCGATCGGCCACGCCTTCTACGGCCAATGCATCGGGTACCGCACCGATGCGTTCGGGGGCAGGAAGCCGGAGTCGTGGGCGGACTTCTGGGACACCAAGGCGTTCAAGGGCGGCCGTTCGATGGTCAGTCCGGACGGTGACCTGCCGGAGCTGGAGTTCGCGCTGCTGGCCGACGGCGTCCCCGCGGACAAGCTGTACCCGCTGGATGTGGACCGTGCCTTCAAGGTGCTGACGCGGCTGCGGGGCGACATCAAGAAGTTCTGGGACAGCGGCCCGCTCCCCGGCGTGCTGCTGAGCCGCCAGGAGGTCACGATGTCCACCGTGTGGGACGGTCGGCTTGCCGATCTGCAGAAGCAGGGCGTCCCGGTGGAGCGGCAACTCAACGGTACGCGCCGCCAGTTCTCGGGCTACGCCATCGCCAAGGGCGCGGCGAACGTGGACAACGCCTACAAGCTGATGGACTTCTCGCTGCGGGCGGAGAGCCAGGCCAACCTGGTCAAGTTCTTCCCGTCGAACCCGTCCTCGCCGGTGGCGTACGCCAAGCTCACGGAGGACGAGCGCAACGCGTCCGCCGGTGCGCCGAAGTACTACGACAAGGGCTTCGACACGGACGTCGACTGGTGGCTGAAGAACGAAGCGGCCGTCACCAAGCGCTGGCTGGAGT